>QNXQ01000002.1 GCA_003978875.1 Aquifex sp.
TGAATGAGGTTATAGAAACAATAGCAGAAATTGCTTCAAAGGTAAGGAAGGAAGGAATTTTATCTCTCGAAGGAGATATAGAGCTCTATTATCAAAAAGACCCGCTTCTCGGAGATATGATAAGAATGCTCGTCGACGGAATAGATATTAATGAAATACGCTCTACCGCGGAAACAGCTTTAACCCAAATGGATGAACAACTTTCAACGGAAGTAGCTGTATGGGAAAAGTTAGCGGACTTATTTCCCGCATTCGGTATGATTGGAACACTCATAGGACTCATTCAAATGCTCAGGAACTTGAATGACCCTTCAGCTTTGGGTCCCGGTATGGCAGTTGCATTGATAACTACTTTATACGGAGCTATTTTGGCAAACGCATTTGCTATGCCTGTGGCTAATAAACTCAAGAAGGTTAAAGATACGGAAATACTTATAAAAACAATTTACATAGAGGCTATAGAAAAAATCCAGAAGGGAGAAAACCCGAATGTCATCAAGCAAGAAGTTGCGATTATGCTCGGAGTAGAACTTCCAGAAGAGGTATAAGCTATGGCCTTCAAAAAGAAAGAAGAGTGTCCCAAGCCACCTGCATGGCTCACAAGCTTCGGAGACCTTATGTCCCTGCTTCTTACATTCTTCATACTTTTGTACTCAATGAGCATAATATCCTTAGAAAAGTTTTATCAAGTTCTTAAAGGCATAGTATCGGCTTTCGGAGCCCAATCGGTAGTTTTTGAACAGGGAAAGCTACCCGAAGGAAGAAGAATAGATATCCCTATGGAAAATTTTTATATAAGGAAAGTAAAGTATAAAGAGCTAAAGAAAGCAGCTCAGGAAATTAAGGCTGAACTTTCGAAATACGGTATATGGAGTGACTACGCGGTAGTTGGTGAATGTTTAAGGATAAGAGTAAACACGGATAAATTCTTCCCTCCAGGAGAGGCTCGACTCTATCCGGAAGCAAGACGTTTAGTTCTGGATATGTGTAAAAAACTATCCACTCTTTCTTTGCCTATAGATATTGAAGGACATACCGATAACAGACCTATATCCACTCCTATTTTTCCAAGCAACTGGGAACTTTCAGTTGCAAGAGCGATTAGCGTAATTAGAGTTTTTGTAAATCAATGCGGTTATCCTCAGGATAAATTAACAGCCGTTGGCTTCGCCGATACAAAACCCATAGCGGATAACAATACTCCTCTGGGAAGACAAAAAAACAGAAGAGTGGAGTTCTGTATAAAGCTTATACCGTGAGGGAAAGATATGGCTTTTAAGAAAAAAGAAGAGTGTCCAAAGCCGCCTGCATGGCTTACAAGTTTTTCAGACTTGATGTCTCTGCTTCTTACATTCTTTATTCTCCTATACGCTATGAGTACCTTAGAAATTCCAGCTCTGGAAAAGTTCCTATCTTACTTTAGGAAAAATCCGGAATTTCATCCCGAAAGAACCTCAATAATTCAACAAATTAATCATCCGAAAGATTATGCGGTGAAAATAAAGAAGAGGATTAGTAAAGTCCTTCCACCTTGGGCGTATCAAATAGTTGTTTCAGAAGAATACGTAAAACTAAGGCTTTTCGACAGAATATTTTTCCAAAATGGTGATTTTAGACTTACCAATAAGGGAATAAAAACCCTGGAGGAAATAGCTCCCCTATTAATATCACTTGAGGATAAAATCTCAAATGTAAGAATAGAAGGACATGTAAGTCCGACAGTCGATGTTAAGAGCTCTATAGTAAAGGATAAATGGGAACTTTCAGGGAGAAGAGCTACTGAAGTGTTGAGGTATCTTGAAAAAAGAGGAGTAAAACATAACAAGCTTGTAGCTGTAGCTTACGGAGACACAAGACCATTATACAGGTGGAGGCAAAGCATCTTGGTTGAAAGAAATAACAGAGTAGAAATAGTGATTTACTTCAAAAGAGAGAAAAAGAAATAATAAAAAAATGGAATTCCTTAAAGATTTCGGAAAGACAGCTCTGATTCATAAGGGTTCCCGAATTTCCTATTCTGAACTTATTGAAAATGTAAAATCTTACGCAACGTTAATAGACATCCTTCCCGATGAAAGAGTTGCGATAATTTCCGAAAACCGTCCGGAGTGGATTTACGCCTTTTTCGGAATCTGGAAAAGAGGTGGTATAGTTGTCCCGATAGACTTCATGTCTACTTCTGAAGAAATCAAATACATCCTTGAAGACAGTTCCCCCCGTATAATTTTTTGTTCGGATACTACTTTCGAAAATGTCAAGAAAGCTACAGAAGGATTAGACGTTGAGGTTATTAATTTTGACCGAATAGTTCTCCCGGCTCCTTGGGAAGGAAAGATTTCAAGAGATGAGGAAGATATAGCCATACTTCCCTACACTTCGGGAACTACCGGGAATCCAAAAGGCGTTATGCTTACGTATAAAAATATTATTTCAAATATAGAAGGCGTAGCTCGTGTAGGCATTGCAGACGAAAATGATATAACTTTGGCGATTCTTCCCTTTCATCATATGTATCCCCTAATGACTACCTTGTTATTACCTCTATATCTCGGTGCAACGATAGTATTTCTCGATAAATTGACTCCGGAAGACATACTCGATAAGTTCCAGAAATACCGCATCACAATTCTGATAGGAGTTCCGAGACTGTATCAACTTTTCCATAGAAGAATAATGGAACAAATAGAAAAAAAGAAAATCGCAAAAATCCTTTTTAAACTTATGGAAAAAGTAGAAAATCAAAAACTGCGAAGGAAAGTTTTCAGCAAAGTTCACGAAGTATTTGGAGGAAATATAAAATACATGGTAAGCGGAGGAGCAAAACTTCCGTTAGAAGTAGCCAAGGATTTTACAACTCTCGGTTTTACCGTAATAGAGGGCTACGGACTTACGGAAACGTCTCCGATTATTTCGTTCAATCCTCCCGATAGAATAAAGCTGGGCTCTGTCGGTATTCCCATAGAAGGAATTCAGGTAATGACCACAGATGAAGGAGAGATAGTGGTAAGAGGAGACAACGTTATGAAAGGCTATTGGAAAAAACCTTCGGAAACGGAAAAGGTAATAATAGACGGATGGTTTTACACAGGTGATTTAGGGTATATAGACGAAGAAGGTTATATATTTATAACCGGAAGGAAAAAGGAAATAATTGTTCTCGGAAGCGGTAAAAACATCTTTCCGGAAGAAATAGAAAACAAGATTTTAGAAAAAGCTCCCTTTATAAAGGAAGTAGGAGTGTTCGAAAGAGGAGGAAAGCTTTACGCCCTCATATATCCTGATTTAGAAAAAGCAAAAAGTTTAAAAATCACGAATCTTCATGAAACGATAAAGTGGGAGGTAATAGACCAAGTCAACAGAGAACTTCCTGAATGGAAAAGAATTATAGGTTTTAAGATTGTAGAAACGGAACTCCCGAAAACGAGACTTGGCAAACTAAGGAGATTTTTACTTCCCGAATTATACGAAAAAGCGGATAAGATAAAGGACAGACAAGAGGAAGAAGACTTTACCGTATTCGAAACGGAAGAAGGTAAAATCATAAAGGATTTTCTGGAAAAACTTACTAAAAAAGATATACATCCTTCTGACCATCTGGAAATAGATTTAGGACTTGACTCCCTTGCCAAAGTGGAGCTTTTAGGTTTTCTCGAAACTACATTCGACTTAAGCCTATCAGAAGAAGAACTGGCGGAAAATATAGTAGTCAGAGACTTAATTCAGCTGGTAAGAAGCAAAAGAGGTAAAGTCTCCCTGAGGGAAGTTTCTTGGAAAGATATTTTTGAGAAATCACCTGCTTACAAGCTTTATAATTTCCCGTTTATATACAACTTTGGTAGAAATTTATTAAAGCTATACTTCAAGCTTTACCACGGGATAGATGTAAGAGGTGTTGAGAATCTTCCCGAACCTCCATTTATAATAGCTCCCAATCATCAAAGTTATTTGGATGCCTTTGCTATAGCTTCCGTACTTCCCAAAAATATAGCTGAAAAAACTTATTTCCTCGGAGAAGAAAAGTACTTTAAAAAATTTCCGGCTTCACTGTTCGGTAAATTAGCCCATGTAATTACCGTTAACGTAAATAGAGGTTTAAAAGAATCTCTGCAGAAAACTGCTTATGCTCTAAAATCTGGAAAAGTTGTGGTTATATTCCCGGAAGGAGCCAGGACAAGAACAGGAGACTTAATGGAATTTAAAAAGGGTGTTTCAATCCTTTCAAAAGAGCTACAGGTTCCGATAGTGCCGGTTGCCATAGATGGAGCTTATGACGCTTGGTCTATTTACGATAAATTTCCGAAGCCGAGAAAAATAAAAATCATGTTCGGCAGACCTATAGAGCCGGATGCAAAATCCTACGATGAGATTACAAAGGAACTGCAGGATTGGGTAAAGGATATGCTTCTCTTTTTAAGAAAAGAAAAATAAAGGAGAAGGGAAAGATTAATCAACAGGTTTAGCTTCTACTTCTCCGTCACCTTCTTGGTCCTTCTTATCTCCACCTGTAGATTTTCCTACTTCACCGTACAAGGTAGTTCCCAATTTTGAAGATACCTGTAGAACTCTATCTGTAACCCTTCTTACTTGCTCTATATCCGTTGCGGTTTCTATCGTCTTCTTAGCTTCCTCTATTGCTTTCTCAGCTTCCTGCTTTATGTCCGCAGGTATCTTATCTCCGGCTTCTTTTATTGTTTTTTCAAGCTGATAAACTAAGTGGTCAAGCTGGTTCTTAGCTTCTATGAGTTCTTTTTTCTTCCTATCTTCTTCAGCATGTTCTTCAGCTTCTTTGATAATCTTTTCAATTTCCTCAGGTGTGAGTCCCGAAGAAATTTCTACCCTTACGGATTGCTCTTTTCCTGTTCCTAAATCTTTAGCGGTAACGTGAAGTATACCGTCAGCGTCTATGTCAAAACAAACTTCTATCTTGGGCACACCTCTGGGTGCCGGCGGTATACCTGTCAAGTAAAACTTAGCAAGGGATTTATTATCCTTTGCAAGGGGTCTTTCTCCTTGTAGAACGTGGATTTCAACCTCAGTTTGGTAGTCATGAGCTGTAGTGAATACTTCACATTTTCTTACGGGTATGGGAGTATTTCTCGGAATAAGAACCGTCATAACTCCGCCGTAGGTTTCTACTCCCAGAGATAGCGGTGTTACGTCTACCAAGACTATTTCCTTAACTTCTCCGGCGAGAACTCCGGCCTGAATAGCAGCACCCATAGCTACAACTTCGTCCGGATTAAGGCCTTTGTGGGGTTCCTTTCCGAAAAATTCCTTAATCCTTTGTTGAACGAGAGGAATTCTGGTTGAACCACCCACCAATACAATTTCATCTATATCTGAAGGTTTAAGTTTTGCATCTTCAAGAGCCTGTTTTACTATTTCTATTGTCCTGTCAATGAGGTCTTTTATCATTTCCTCGAGTCTTGCCCTTGTGAGTTTCTTTTGTAAGTGGAGGGGTTGGTTGGTATTTGGGTCTATAGTTATGAAGGGCAGATTAATTTCGGTTTCCATCTTAAAGGAGAGTTCTTTCTTTGCCTGTTCCGCAGCTTCCTTTAACCTTTGAAGTGCAGTTCTATCCTGTCTTAAATCTATTCCATGCTCTTTCTTGAACTCTTCAATTAACCAATCCATTATCCTTTCATCTATATTTGCTCCACCTAAGTGGGTATCTCCCGAAGTAGCTTTTACTTCGATAACTCCATCACCTCCCTCCAGAATTGATACGTCAAAGGTTCCTCCACCGAAATCGTATACGAGTATCTTTACGTTTTCCTTCTTGTGAAGACCATAGGCCATTGCCGCAGCTGTTGGCTCGTTTAATATTCTTACAACTTCCAATCCGGCTATTTTTCCTGCATCCTTGGTAGCCTGTCTTTGTCTTTCATTGAAGTATGCGGGGACGGTAATTACAGCCTTTTTAACAGGTTCTCCCAGGAAAGCTTCTGCTGCTTCCTTAAGTTTTCTTAAAACGTGAGCTCCTACTTCTTCGGGTCTTACTAATTTTCCGGCGTTCGGTATATCAAAAACCGCATCACCTTTTTCATCGGCAACAACTTTGTAAGAAACCCTTTTAGCTTCATCTTTTACCTCATCAAACTTTCTTCCGATAAATCTCTTACTTTCGTAAACGGTATTTTCCGGATCTAATACCGCTCTTCTTTTGGCGGGGTCTCCTACCAGAATTTCTTTTTCTTTGGTCCACGAAACTACCGAGGGTGTTAATCTTGAGCCTTCCTGATTTTGAATTACTACAGCTTCGTCTCCCATCATTACGGAAACAACGGAGTTAGTCGTTCCGAGGTCTATACCAATTATCTTTTCTTTTTTTTCGGCCATTGCACCACCTCCTATTTTCTACACTTTATTATAAAAATTTAGTGGACTTATGTCAAGTTATTTAATTTTAGCATTATTAAGGCTGGATAAAGAAAATAAAATATAAAATTTATTTTTATGAGTAGATTAAGGGTTTATTCAGAAAGCGGAGAATTGTTGGAAGATATATCATCACCCGAAGAAATAGCTAAAAAGCTTGAAGAGATAGGAGTTCTTTTTGAAAGATGGGTAGCAAATAAACCTCTCGGAGATAATCCCTCAGACGAAGAAATAATAGAGGCTTATAAACATGAAATAGATAAGTTAATTGATAAATACGGATTCCAGTCTTACGATGTAATCGCCATGACTCCGGACCATCCCAAAAAGGAGGAACTGAGACAGAAATTCTTAAAAGAACATACCCACAGTGATTTTGAAGTTAGATACTTTGTCTATGGAGATGGAGTGTTTTACCTGCATCCCAACGATAAAGTTTACATACTCCATTGCACAGCAGGAGATCTTATAAGTGTACCTCCAAATACCAAACACTGGTTCGACATGGGAGAAAATCCTAACTTCAAGTGCATAAGGTTGTTCACTACACCAGAGGGTTGGGTGGCAGAATACACGGGCTCAGATATAGCGGCAAAGTTTCCAAAGTATGAGGAAGTGGTAAATGATTAAAGCTATTCTTCTCGATATAGAAGGTACAATAGCTCCTCTTTCCTTTGTAAAAGAGGTAATGTTTCCATATTCTCGAGAAAAGCTTAGAGAGTTTCTGGAAAAAAACTGGAACAATCCCGAAATAAAGAAAATAATTGAGGAAGCCCAGAAGGAAGTTGGGAGAAATCTGTCATTGGAAAAAGCAGTTAAAGTATTTGAGAGATGGATAGAAGAAGATAGAAAAATAACTCCTCTAAAGGAGCTTCAGGGACATATATGGGAAGAGGGATTCAAGAGCGGTCAGCTAAAAGCTCCTATCTACGAAGATGCTTACAAAAAAATCAAAGAATGGAAAGAGAAGAATATTCCCATCTATATATACTCATCGGGTTCGGTAAAAGCTCAAAAGCTCTTCTTTACATATTCAACTTACGGAGATATTACCGGTATGTTTTCCGGTTTTTTTGATACAAGAATAGGAAACAAAAAGGATGAAAACTCCTACAAGAAAATTTCCCAAGAGATAGGGATAAAACCCGAAGAGATACTATTTATATCGGACAATCCCGACGAGCTCAAAGCTGCAAAATCCGTAGGATTTAAAGTAATCCAGTCGGTAAGGGAAGGGGTAAAACCTTCTCCTGAATTTAAGCAGATAAAAACTTTTGAGGAGTTGGAAATATGAAGGTTTTTTCTCCTTCTTTAATACAAATTCTCGATGAAGTGATTAAAGAAAAAGAGAAAAGCGTTGAGGAAATCGAAGCTATAAAGCTAAACGAAACGGAAAATATTACACAACTTTTGGTTTTTATAAGAACCTCCGAAAAGCCACACTACCATGCAGAGCACGACCTTACGTTTGTAGTGGTAAAAGGAAGGGGAGAACTTTTCCTCGACGGAAAGGTAGAGGAGCTAAAAGAAGGAGATGTAGCCTTTATTCCCAAGAAAGCGGTTCATTTTTATAAAAATACGGGAGAGATTTCAGTACTTCTCGCCGTGTTTTCTCCGAAATACGACGGCAAGGATAGCATAAAGGTGGAGCTATGAATACGGAGTTATTAAAGGTATTTTCCGAAAAAGTAGAAGAAATAATAAAAGCCGGGAAGATACTACATTCCCGAGGATGGGTTCCGGCTACCAGCGGTAATATATCCGCAAGGGTAAACGATGAATATATAGCTATTACTTCATCCGGAAAACATAAGGGAAACCTAACTCCGAATGATATCCTTTTAATAGATTATGAAGGAAATCCGAAAGGAGGAGGCAAACCTTCAGCGGAAACACTACTCCATACGACTATCTATAAACTGTTTCCCGAAGCAAAAGCCGTTGTTCATACTCACTCTCCAAATGCGACGGTAATCTCTATAGTATCCAAGGACTTTGTAGAATTGGAAGATTACGAGCTGCTGAAGGCTTTTCCCGATATCGATACCCACGAGACAAAGATTAGAATCCCTGTATTCCCAAATGACCAAAATATCCCGAGGCTATCTAAAAAGGTCGAGGAGTATTACAAAAGTAACAAAGAGCCTTACGGTTTCTTGATTCAGGGACACGGACTCTATACCTGGGGAAGGAGTATAGAAGAGGCCTTAATTCATGCCGAGGCTCTCGAGTTTCTCTTTGAATGCGAAATTAAACTTATGAGTCTTCGATAAAAAAATTTCTTACCCTTTTTGGAGAAATTCTTTTTCTGCTTCGCACCTCCCGAGTCTATAACTTAACTCTTCAACTTTATTTAAAATATCAATAAGGTTTTTTGATAGCCGTTTCATTTCCTGAAAAACGTCATCTTTTCCCATTAAATACTCATAATAATACATAAGTGCCTCCTCAATAATCTGAGTTTCCTTTTTATTTGTTCTTTTTTTCAACTCATCTAAAATCTGAATGACTTTTTCATTAAAAACATAGGTCTTTTTTTTCATAATGCAAGCACCTCAATTTATGATTTCCTACTTCTAAATTTATCTCTTGAGATTTAATAGGCAAAACTTTTGTAAAATTTGGATTAAATAGTATTATTATTTAACGATTTGGTAAATATTTATAAACCCTTAACAGATAATCCGTTAAAATTTCCAAAGGTTCACTATTGAGAGTTTCATCCCTAAAGGGAATGGAGAATGGAGAAAGAACTAACTTTCTGAGTTCATCTTCATCTATCGGAGGAACATTGGCTTTCAAACTCGCTACAGTTCCTTTTCTCTTTCTACCGAGTTCCTTAGAAGACCCTACTTTGAACTTAAGCAGTATTAAAGCTTTCCTTACAGCGAGGGAAGAGGAATAAGATACCCAATATCCGTACTCATCTATTCGTTCCTTAACAAGTGATAAAAATTCAAGTGTCCAGAGCTCGGGATTTTTGTAAGGAGAAAAAGCATCGTGAAAAACAGCATCCGCTTTAAAATTCCCAATTTTTCTTATTTCCTTCCTCGCATCACCCAAAAATATTTTGAATTTCAACCTCTCATCTTCATACTCCGGTGTTTTGTCAAGAAGCCACTTATGTATCTCCCTGTAAGGTTCAGGGAGTAAAGGTACATCTTGCAGTAATTCTTTTTCAAAGGAGAAAACTTCAACTCTGACGTGTGGATTTATCTCCCATATATGTTTTAACGCTATCGCTAAGTTATACCCTAACCCGAAACCTATATCCAGTATTCTTATGACTTCTCTTGTTTTAGCCTTTTCCAAAATCCTTGAAGGTTTAATAAATTTCCAAATAGTCTCCCTTATAGCTCCAGCGGTTTGACTGTGGTAAGGTTCACCGTATTTTCTGTGAATCAGTGTAAGAGAACCGTCGGAGGTATAAACAACTTCCACTCCTTCTTCTTCAGGGTTATAGGCGAAACGGTTTAATTCCCTCAGGATTATACTAAAACCCTCATTGTCAAGATTTAACCCTATCTTTTTCAGGTAATCTTCAAGAAATCTTTGTAAATACTCCTCACGGGTCATTTTCAAGCACTTTTTCTATATTATAGATTTCGTAAACAGCTCTGTGATTTGTAAGGCCTATGGATTCCCTGTAAATTATCAGGTAATATCTGTATTTAAACGCCTCTTCTTTATAAAGTTTCATTTTTTTTCTGAGCGATACTGAAAGCTTTATACTTAACTTGGGAATTTTCCCCTTTTCCCTTTTCAATCTCTTTTCCAGGTAGTATAAAGCTCTTTTTATTCTTTTGATTTTTTCCATACAGTATTCTATTTTCCTTCCGTATCCGCCACCGACACTTGCTATTTCTTTTAAGATTTCATCGTTAAGGGTTTCCTTTGAGAGCATTAAGATTTAATTTAAAATTTTGAGTGTATGGGAAAAAGTTTAGCAGAACAAGTCCTATACTTTTTAATATCAATTTTTATAAATCTTTTGTTCTTGAAAATACTTTTTTATTACCTTTTTAACGTAAATCTTCCACAACCTCAAATATACCAAGCCCTTAAGGTGGAAATAAAGGAAGTAAAAGTACCTTCTCCATCAGGAAAAGTAAAAAAAACAAAGACTACGGAAAGAAACACAAAAAAAGCTAAAAAAATAACCGAATCTAAAGCCGTAGCTGCTGTGGAAAAAAGCTTCAAAAAA
The DNA here is from genome assembly GCA_003978875.1 of Aquifex sp. Classification (GTDB taxonomy): domain Bacteria; phylum Aquificota; class Aquificia; order Aquificales; family Aquificaceae; genus Aquifex. The sequence continues at coordinate 10,583 of QNXQ01000002.1, forward strand.
GGAGATGTTCCGGTAAAGGTAAAACAACAAAAGCACGAAGAGGAGATTTCTATTCTTCCCGAGCTGGAAAAGAGAATTAAGAAGAAACTCGCAGAGAGAGAAAAGTTAAAGAAGGAAATCGGAGAAATATCGGCGGTCGTCAGTAAAAGAAGCGTAGAAATAAAAATTGGAAGCAGGAAACTCGTTTACGTTCCGTCCGCTCCTGTATTTAAAGTCAAAGAGTTTCCTTCCCAAGTGAAAATTAAAATCTGGGTAAATCCCGAAGGAAAAGTTATAAAGGCAATTATAGTTCAAAGAAGCGGAGTAGCAAGTATTGATGACAAACTGCTTAGGTTTGTAAAGAAACTAAAATTCGAGGAAATAGATACTTTTGAAGTTCAGGAAGGAGTAATTACTTTCAGGTTCGCAACCTAAAGTTTTGTGTTATTACATTATCTATGGATAATTTGGAAAAATTTCTCGAAGTTGCAAAAATAGCCGCACTTGCAGGCGGAGAGGTTCTGAAAGAAAACTTCGGTAAAATCCGTAAGGAAAACATAGAGGAAAAAGGGGAAAAAGATTTTGTAAGCTACGTCGATAAGACTTCGGAAGAGAGAATAAAGGAACTCATTTTGAACTATTTTCCCGACCACGAGGTAGTCGGAGAAGAAAGAGGTAAGGAAGGGAAAGAAAGTCCTTACAGATGGTATATAGACCCTCTGGACGGAACGAAAAATTACATAAACGGTTTTCCTATATTTGCAGTATCCGTAGGTCTTGTTTATGAAAACGAGCCTATCGTAGGAGCGGTTTATTTACCCTACTATGACCACCTTTACTGGGCAGCAAAGGGTATTGGAGCTTATAAAAATGGTCAGAGAATTTCCGTGAAAGAGAATGACAGTCTTAAACATGCAGGAGTAGTTTACGGATATCCTTCAAGAAGCAGAAGAGATATTTTAATCTATCTAAATATCTTCAAAGAAGTTTTTTACGAAGTTGGCTCTATGAGAAGACCCGGAGCTGCTGCGGTAGATATATGCATGGTTGCCGAAGGTATATTTGACGGAATGATGGAGTTTGAGATGAAACCCTGGGATATTATGGCCGGACTCATTATCTTAAAGGAAGCAGGGGGAGTTTACACCATAAACGGAAATCTCTTTGAGGTTTTTGACGTGTTTGCTGGGAATTCCTACGTTCATGATTTTATAGTTAATGTGGCACAAAAGTATATGGAGATAGAAGGAGTCAAAAAATAAAAGTTTATGAAAGATTTTTTGATTGCCATGAGACGTAATAGAAAAATATCTCTCCTTTTTGGGTAAAATCTTTTAGCCATGACTATGTACGTAATTAAAAGAAGCGGAAGAAAAGAAAAACTAGATATCAATAAAATAAGGATTGCCATAAGATTCGCCTGTGAAGGATTAAACGTTGACCCTTTGGAGTTGGAAGCAGATGCTCAAATTCAGTTCAGGGATGGCATCACTACGAAGGAAATACAACAACTTCTTATAAAAACCGCCGCTGAGAAGGTTTCGGCGGAAAGACCCGATTGGACATACACCGCTGCAAGACTTCTTTTATACGACCTGTACAAGGATGTTGCACACATCAGGGGCTACTCTTTGAGAGATGACCTTGGAAAATATAAGCCTTACAACAGAAAGAACTTTTACAAGTTTATCAAACAGTACGTAGAGAAAGGTATTTACGGAGAATACTTACTTGAAAATTATTCTGAGGAGGAAATTAACGAGCTTGCTCGCTATATAAAACCCGAAAGGGATATGCTATTCACATATACGGGAATAAAAATACTTTACGACAGGTATCTGGTAAGAGACGAAGAAGGTAGAGTGGTAGAACTTCCTCAAGAAATGTACATGCTCGTGGCTATGACTTTAGCGGTTCCCGAGAAAAAAGAGGAAAGAGTAGAGTGGGCAAAGAAGTTCTACGACCTTCTTTCAGAACATAAGGTTACAGTAGCTACACCGACGTTGATGAACGCGAGAAGACCTTTTACGCAGCTGTCTTCTTGCTTTGTACTTACAGTTGATGACGACCTTTACGACATATTCGATAATATCAAGAAGGCCGGAATGATATCTAAGTTTGCAGGTGGACTCGGAATATACATAGGAAAGATAAGGGCTACCGGGGCACCCATTAGAAAGTTCAAAGGAGCGTCAAGCGGAGTTATTCCGGTAGTAAAACTCTTCAACGATACCATGACCTACGTAGACCAGCTCGGTATGAGAAAAGGGTCTGCATCAATTACTTTGGATATTTGGCACAAAGATATTCTGGACTTTCTGGAGGTCAAAACAAACGTCGGAGATGAAAGGAAGAAAGCTCACGATATACACCCTGCGGTATCTATACCCGACATCTTCATGAAAAGGCTAAAGAACAGAGAAGACTGGACTCTTATAGACCCTTACTACGCCAGACAATACATTACAAAAAAACTTTATGACCATAAATATAAAGAGGTTAAACCTGTTCCCGGAACCCATTACTACGTGGGAATAAAGGAGGATGGTTCGCAGGATATATTAGACCCCAAAGGACTGGAAGACTTTTACGGAGAGGAATTTGAAAAATGGTATCTTGAGTTAGAGAAAAACCTTCCCGAATTTGCCAAGAAAAAGGTAAACTCCTTCGAACTCTGGAAAAGATTAATTACGGTTGCCTTTGAAACTGGAGAACCATACATCTTCTTCAGGGATGAAGCTAACAGGAAAAATCCGAACAAACATGTAGGAATGGTATACTCCAGTAATCTATGTCATGAAATAGTCCAAACAATGTCAACTTCTAAACATGAGAAGCCGGTGCTTGACCCGGAGACAGGAACAATAACCTACAAAAAGGAAGCAGGGGACTTGCCCGTATGTAATCTGGGGTCTATCAACTTGGGAAAGGTTCATACAGAAGAAGCTATCAAGGAGGCTCTACCGATTCTTGTAAGGATGCTGGACAACGTTATTGAAATGAACTATTACGCTATTCCTGAAGCGGAATATACAAATAGAAAGTACAGAGCAATAGGCATAGGTGTTTCAAACTATCACTACTGTCTTGTGAAGAACGGTATAAAATGGGAGAGTGAAGAACATCTCAGATTTGCAGATAAACTTTTCGAACTAATAGCCTTCTACGCTCTTAAGGGTTCACTTGAGCTTGCAAAAGAAAGAGGTAAATATGAGCTATTTGAAGGTTCCGACTGGAGTAAAGGAATATTTTTCGGAAGAACTGTTGATGAAATCCTTGAAGACTCAAAAAACAACGGTAATAACTTACCTTGGGATAAGCTGGCAGAAGAAATCAAAAAGCACGGCATTAGAAACGCTTATTTGCTTGCTTTAATGCCTACAGGTTCTACTTCCCTAATTCTCGGAGCTACTCCTTCCATAGACCCTATATTTGCCAGATTCTACAAAGAGGAAAATATGAGCGGAATACTACCTCAAGTTCCTCCCGAAGTTGACCGGTTCTTCTGGCATTACAAGAGCGCCTATACAATAGACCAAGAATGGAGCATAAGAGCAGCAGCTGTAAGACAAAAGTGGATAGACCAGGCTCAAAGTCTTAATCTATTCATTGACCCGCAGAATATAGACGGACCAAGACTCTCTAAACTTTACGAACTTGCCTGGGAACTTGGGCTGAAAACCGTATACTACCTGAGAAGCAAATCTATTATTGATATAGAAGAGTGTGAAGCGTGTAGCGTTTAAACTCTTTTTTTCGCTCTTTTTCCTTAAATTAAATTCATATGACCTTTGAGTATATTACTGGACAAAAAGCCCTAGGAGAAGCTTGTAAAAAGTTAAGCAGGGCAAGTTATCTATATCTTGATACGGAAACGGCAGGAGATAGAATACGTTTAATTCAAGTAGGAGATGAAGAAAACACTTTTGTAATAGATTTATACGAAATTGAAGATTTAGAACCCTTGAGAAAGCTTATATCTACTAAAGGTATAGTGGGACACAATTTAAAGTTTGACCTTAAATACCTTTTTAAATACGGCATATTCCCTCTTGCGACTTTTGATACTATGATAGCGAGTTATCTGCTCGGATATGAAAGACACTCCCTTAGCCACTTAGTTAGCAATCTTTTAGGATACGGTATGGATAAGAGTTATCAGATGTCTGATTGGGGTGCTTCGGTTTTGACTTCCGCACAGCTTGAATATGCGGCTAAAGACGTGGATGTCCTGAGGGAACTCTTCTCGAAAATAAGGGCTATGCTAAATGAACTTACCGCAGCTCGCGGAAAAGAACTACTAAAAACTAAGACCGCAAAAATATTCGGGCTAAAAAGTCCCATAGCAATAGTGGAGATGGCTTTTGTAAAAGAAGTTGCGAAACTGGAACTGAACGGTTTTCCCGTAGATACAAAAGAGCTGGAGAATTTACTAAAATCTTTGGAAAAGGAAACCCAAAAAAGAATACAAAACTTCTTCATAAAGTATAGGATTGACCCTCTGTCTCCGAAACAGCTTGCATCGCTTCTTACGGGAAGGTTTAAACTAAATCTTCCGAAGACTCCTAAAGGAAACGTTTCTACGGATGATAAAACTCTTTCGGCTTACCAGGATGTAGAACCTGTTAAACTCGTTTTAGAAATAAGAAAACTTAAAAAACTTTCGGATAAATTGAGAGAGATAAAGGAAAGCCTTAAGGATGGAAGAGTTTATCCCGAATTCAAACAAATAGGAGCTGTAACCGGAAGAATGTCATCCGCTAACCCTAACGTTCAGAACATCCCGAGGGAAATGCGTTCCCTATTCAAAGCGGAGGAAGGTAATTTATTCGTAATAGCGGATTTTTCCCAGATAGAACTCAGAATAGCTGCAGAATACGTTGATGATTCTTTAATGATAGAAGCTTTTTCACAGGGTAAAGACCTTCATAGGTACACAGCTTCTTTAGTTCTCGGGAAGAATGAAAATGAAATAACAAAAGAGGAAAGACAATTGGCAAAAGCTATAAACTTCGGTTTAATTTACGGAATATCCGCAAGAGGACTTGCGGAATACGCCAAGGTAGGATACGGCGTTGAAATTTCACACGAAGAAGCAGAAGTTTTCAGAAAGAGATTTTTTAAAAACTTTAAAGCCTTCAAAATATGGCACGATAGTGTAAAGAAAGAACTGAAGGAAAACAAAGAAGTAAAGGGAACTACTTTAATGGGAAGAAGGTTCTCCGCTACAACCTTTAATGACGCGGTAAACTATCCTATCCAAGGGACAGGAGCTGATTTATTAAAACTCGCCGTTTTACTCTTTGACGCCGAAGCGAATAAACGCTCCCTAAAAGCTAAAGTGGTTAATTTGGTACACGATGAAATAGTAGTCGAATGTCCCGAAAACGAAGCTCAAATGGTAAAAACACTTCTCGAAAGAGCAATGAAACAAGCTGGTAAGATAGTTCTCAAAAAAGTTCCGATAGAGGTTGAAGCCGTTATAAACGAAAGATGGGTAAAAGATTAGTTTAAATCTCTATTTTTAAATATCATAAATTTTCATGCTGAAGTTAAAGTTTGATGAAAACGGACTTATTCCCGTAATAGCTCAGGATTATAGAACCGGTGAAGTGAGAATGCTGGCTGGGGCTAACGAAGAAGCCATAAAGAAAACCTTAGAGACAGGATACGCCCATTATTATTCCAGGAGCAGACAGAAGATATGGAAAAAGGGAGAGACCT
>QNXQ01000198.1 GCA_003978875.1 Aquifex sp.
TATTTAATCTGTCCAGAAGCATTTTTCTTATCTCCTAAAATCCATTCTTTTTTCCCATCTTTGAATATTTCCTTTTTCCATATAGGGACTCTTTTTTTCGTTTCGTCTACGGCATATCTGCAAGCCTTGAAGGTTTCTTCCCTATGTCCTCCAATTGCTAAAACTAAAAATGATGGTTCTCCTACTTCTACAATACCAAGTCTGTGATGTATAAAGACATCTTTAACACCAAAAGTTCTTATAGTTTCCTCCCTTATTTTCTCCATTTCCTTTATAGCCATCTCCGGGTATGCTTCGTATTCCAGAGCTTCTATATCTCCATCTTCAGGAGCACTTCTCGGGATTCCAAGAAATAAGACTTGCGCTCCACAATCCTCGGGAATTTCATACTCCGATAAAATCCTATCCGCTCCGAACCATTCGTAACCTAAGTATACTCTGGGAATCATTATTTTCCTCCATATGACAGTTTTGTCATATATTATTTTAGAACTGATTTTAAGATAATCAAGTAATTTTTATCCTATAAGGGCATCTTTAAGAGTTGAGATAAGCTCCCTTTTAATCAGTTGAGTATCATGTTTAAGGAAGTTCCTCTCTTTAAATATGAAGATTCTTTCGACACTACCTGTTATTACTGCAAGGGCGACTTCAGGGTAGGTTTTGAGTTTCTTCTTCGCATATAAGTTATTCAAGAATTTCAAGATTTGTTCTCCCGGGAGGTGGATAACCTGAGGATATTCTTTAAGTAAATGATAAAGGTTTAAAAACCTGTAGGATTCTGGTTTATTGAAGGCGTAATCTATTAACGCTTCTATTATATTTTTAAAAATTTCTTCTTCATTTCCTCCTTTCTCCATAGATTTTACAATAGCTTCTTTTAATTCATTGGTTATTGAAATTAAAAGGTCGTGTATGATTTCATCTTTGCTGTTGAAGTGTCTATATATAGCACCTTCGGTAATTCCTACCTCCTTAGCTATATCTTTTATGGTGGTTTCCCTAAATCCTTTTTTAGAAAAGAGTCTTAAAGCGGCTTCCAATATTTTTTCCTTCGTATCGGAACGTTTTTCTCCCATATTAAGCAAGTATACACGTATATTATTCAATACCAAGTTAATAAGAAATTTCTTATATTTATAAACTATCATGCCGAAAATAATACTGAACGGGGAAGAAAGGAAAATTCCAAGAGAAATGACGGTAATGGAGTTGCTCGAAGAAATAGGAGTCAAATTTAGAGAAATAGGATTAGCGGTCGCTATAAACGAAGAGGTGGTTCCGAAATCGGAGTATACAACCAGAAAGGTAAAAGAAGGAGATAAGGTTGAAGTTGTTCAACTCGTAGGAGGAGGCTAAAAATCTAATTGATTTAGATTTTTTGTGGAGGTGATTTGGATGCAAGACTGGGAAATGCTTCTACAAGACGATTACCTTGAAATAGCGGGAAGGAAATTCAAGTCCAGGCTTATTATAGGTTCTGGAAAGTTTAAAGATTTCCAGCAGACTAAAGAAGTCCTTGAAGCTTCGGGAGCTGAGATAATAACTGTAGCCGTAAGACGGGTAAACATAACGGACCCAACGAAAGAAAATCTCTTGGACTATATAGACCCTAACAAGTATCTAATTCTTCCCAATACAGCGGGATGTTATACCGCGGAAGAAGCTATAAAGACCGCTATGATGGCAAGAGAAGCTACAGGTATAAACTGGGTAAAACTGGAAGTTATAGGAGATAAAAAAACCTTGCTTCCGGATATGGAAGAAACTTACAAAGCTGCGAAATTCCTAGTGAAAGAGGGATTTGTAGTACTGCCTTATATATTTGATGACCCTGTATACGCTAAAAAGTTTGAAGATATAGGGTGTGCAGCTGTAATGCCTCTTGCAGCTCCTATAGGTTCCGGATTGGGTCTGCAAAACCCTTACAACCTAATCTTCATAAAGGAAGCCGTATCGGTTCCCGTGATAGTGGATGCGGGAATAGGTAGTGCTACGGATATACCTCCCGTTATGGAGCTTGGTGTTGATGGTATACTTACAAACACAGCCCTTGCCGAAGCAAAAGACCCTATAAAAATGGCTGTAGCTATGAAGTATGCAACAATAGCAGGAAGACTTGCTTACCTTGCAGGAAGAATGCCCAAGAGGACTTATGCAGTTCCTTCCTCACCTACAAAGGGAATTCCCTTCAAAAATTGAAGAATTTCCCGTGCAATTTCCTCCGCTTTTTTTTCTCCTTTTATTTTTATATCCGCTCTCTCATAAATCTTTTTTCTCTCATAAAACAGCTTTTTAAGTTCTTGTACAGGTCTTGCAAGCAGGGGTCTTTCTTCCGAGTTCCCGCACCTGTCCAGAAAGGTTTCAAAGTCTATATCTAAAAACACTACTTTTCCCTTACTTTTCATAAAGTCCATAGCTTTTGGATTTGCTCCTAAGCCTCCTCCAGTTGAGATTATTGCTTTTTCCTTTAAAGAAAGTTCCTTTAAGGTTTCAAACTCTAGGTTTCTGAAGTATTCCTCTCCCTTTTTTTGAAATATTTGAGGTATAGACATTCCTTCTTTTTTTACAACTTCTTGGTCTACATCGAAGAAGGGGTAATTAAGAAGATGAGAAAGAAGTTCTCCTACAGTGCTTTTTCCACTGCACATAAAACCTACCAAGAAAATTCTCATCTTTCTACCGTTCCTTCTTCGTATCCTCTATAATCCGTAATTCCATAGTGACAGTCTTTACAACTTAGACCGTACCTTTCCGCTATCCTTTGGTGTCTTGAATGTATGTCTGCAAGGGGTTCAAACTTCCTGAGTTTTGGAACGCCGATTCCTTGATGGCACTGAAAACAGGTTATCATAGCTTCTCTCCATAACTTCTTTGCTTTTTCTTTATCCTTATTTTCAAGAGCCTTTGGAAGTTCTGCGTACATTATTCTATTTCTCTTCTTGATAACTTTTTTGACCTCTTTGGGAAACTTTGCCATCATAGGGGCGGCGATGGACATATTTCTTCCGCATGCATGGACACCTCTGGGGTCTTTGAGTATATCAAGAGCTGCAATGAAGTTTTCATGTTCTATCATTCCTCTTATTCTTACCCAGTTAAAGAATGTGGAATAGGCTCCTGCTTTGAAAGCTATTATTCTGTCTGCAAGGAATTTGGCCGCCTTTATAACATCCTTTTCATCTTTTCCGCCTACTATGAGTATTTTCCTTCCTTTTTTCTCAATTACTTTAAGTGAGGGTTTATCAAATTTTAAACCCAGTTCCCTGACTATTTTGTTATTAGTCCCAACCACTATAAGGTGTTTATCCTTGTACTTTTCAACCTCTCTATCGGTTATAAGAAGTTTCGGTATTTTGCCTTCTTTAACCATTTTAGGGTTTAGTCCTATTCCTTCCGTCCATTGTCCTAAGAAAAAGGTTATTCTTACTGCGGAAGATAGCACTTTCATACTTTCATTTTCACCGTAAACTATATAAACATTTGGAACTGCTACATCCTTAGTTTCAGCCGGTGTACCTTTCCACGCTGTTATGTACTTTATATACGGGAACTTTTTTACTTCTTTAAAATCCATGTATATTTGAGAAGCTAAGGCTAGACTGTGAAAGGCTACTAAGGTTAACAAGAATTTTTTTACCATTTTCCTCCTCCCGAAAATTGTATTATATTAATTTTTTGTGAACTACGGGGCGTAGCTCAGGTGGTAGAGCGTCGGCTTTGGGAGCCGAAGGTCGCCGGTTCAAGTCCGGCCGCCCCGATAAAGTAGTCAAAAAATTTAAGAAGCTTATAGAAAAAAGAAAAAATTAGAGGAAGGAAAGAAAAATTACTCTACGCTTACCTTTCTTTGAGCTTTTAGGTCTTTTAAGAGTTGATAGTCCTTCTTTATATCTCTTCCTGCTCGGGTTAGATATCCACCCACCATCAAAGCGTTTGTCATTAGTGTTGCCATACCGTGAAAGTCTCTCAAGTTTTGTTCTCTTCCTCCGCAAAGTCTCAGTTCAGCCTTAGGATTCGTAAATCGAAACATAACTATTATCTTTAGAGCCTCCATAACTTCTATACCTGGAGTATTTTCCATAGGTGTTCCTTCAATGGGCATTAGGAAATTCAAAGGAATAGAATCTACTTCAAGTTCTCTGTAGGTCAAGGCCATATCTACTCTGTCTTCATTACTCTCTCCCATACCAAATATTCCACCACTACATGTAGAAAGACCTACCTTCTTAATTCTTTTAATAGTTTCATATCTATCTTCCCAAGTATGGGTGGTGACTATATTTCTGAAGAAATTCTTAGATGTTTCTAAATTGTGGTTAATTCTTTTCACACCAGCTTCCTTTAGCTTTCTTAGACTCTCTTCGTCTAAAGTACCTGCGGAAACGCAAACATTTATCGGTAGCCCTTCTCTTTTTATCTCTTTTACTGCTTCGGTTATACGTTCTACCTCTTCAGGAGTAGCTTTCTTTCCACTCAGGACTATACAGTAGCGGTTAGCTCCGAATTCAACACCTCTTATGGCACCTTCAACCATTTCATCTACTGGGACTAGGTTATAAACATTTATGGGTGTTTTGTAGAATTTAGATTGGGCACAGAATTTACAATCTTCGGAGCATGCTCCACTTTTTGCATTTATTATCGAGCAGAATTCTACTTCATTTTCAGGGAAATAATGTTTTTTTATCTTTTGAGCTAAGTGAACGAGGAAAGGAACGTATAAATCGTCAACCTGGAGAATGTAAAGTGCTTCCTCCTTTGAAAGCGGAATGTAATTTATAGCTTTCTCATAAAGTTCATAAAGCTTCTTCTCCACAGCGTCCATGATAACCTCCTTGAATAAGGTTTTAGTATTTTACTCCAGCTCTAAATCTAATTCGTTGTAAACTTTCCACACGTTTCTATTATGAAAAACCTCATACATTTTAACCTTTTCGTACGGATTTCCTTTGAAAAAATCTTTTATTTCGTCTATGAAATATCCTTCATCTTTTAACCTTTTTACCGTTTCCCTTACAAACTTTATATAGGAATAAGTCCAATCTATAGCAGATTTATCCATAGGGTAGTTATGTCCTCCTAAAATGGTTATAGCGTCAAAGTTCTTCAATCTTTCCAGGGCTTTGAGCCATCCCTTAGAACTGGCATTTCTATCTCCCATAAAGGGAATCCTTTCCTTATAAACCAAATCACCTACAAATAAAACCTTTCTATTTTTCCAATAAATCACCAAGTCGGTATTTGTATGTGCCGGTGGCATAGCGTAGATTTCGAATACATCTTCACCCACTTTTAGAGTTTTCTTGCTATTTACTTTTACTGTAATATCCGGTTCAACTAATATCACACTGTCTAGTATTCCTTTAAAAATCTTTTTTTGGGAATTTAAAATACCTTGAGCTTCTCCAGATTCGTAAACTTTTTTCAGGTTTTCATGGCCTATTATCTTAGCTTTGATATCTTTAAAGGTTTTTGCTCCATACCAGTGGTCTAGATGATAGTGGGTAATTATTGCGTAAAGAATAGGTTTATCGGCTATTTTTTTGAGCTTCGTTAAGAACTCTTTAGAAAGTTCAGGTGTTGTTAACGTATCTATCACTATCCACCCTTTATCCGTTAAAACTCCGAATGCATTGGAGATAAAACCTTTATTTTGAGGTGATGGAAGTCCGTCATTTCCTCTTACCATGTAAAGGTTTTTGTCAACTTTTATTAACTCCATTGAAAAAGAGAAGGATAGCACCAAAGGAATAATAACGAAAAGTTTTACAAGAAACATCATTATTTTTCCCTCCAATAAAAATTAAAAGTGGATATTCTCTTAAAATTTCTGATTTAATTCATATTCTCAGGATTCTCGTAGTGTAAAGAAATTCTAAAAATACCTTTGCATAATAAACGTTCGAGATGAAGCTTGCTATAGTTCCAAGAGCTAAAGTAGTGGCAAAACCTTTCACTGGTCCGCTACCGAATTGGAACAGTATAACGGAAGCTACAAGCAATGTGACGTGTGTGTCCCAAACTGCACTGAGGGTTCTTTTAAATCCCAGGTCTATAGCTTTTGAAAGGGTATTCCCGAGTCTCAGTTCTTCTTTTACCCTTTCGAAGATTAAAACGTTTGAATCCACTGCTATTCCCATATTCAAGATAATTCCGGCTATACCGGGAAGTGTAAGGGTAGCACCCAAAATTCCCATACTCGCTAGAAGAAAAAGAACATTTAAAAGTATCGATATATTTGCGGTAATTCCCGCGGTTTTATAGCGGGCTACTAAAACTACGGCGAGAAGGATTATAGCAATTATTCCCGCTTTTATGCCCTGTTGAATGGCATCTCTTCCTAAAGATGGTCCCACAACTTTTTCTTGGAGAAACTTAAGAGGTGCCGGAAGGCTTCCTGTTCTGAGAACAAGGGCTAAATCTCTTGCTTCCTGAGCTGTAAAGTTTCCGGTAATCTGTCCTCTATCGGAGATTTTACTCCTTATTACTGGAGCGGAAACCACTTTATTGTCTAGGACTATTGCAAGTCTCTTTCCTATATTTTCTTCCGTAAATTTTCCGAATTTTTCCGCGGCTTCACTTTTAAGTTCAAAGTTAACGGCAGGTTGTCCAAATTCGTCCACACCTACGTAGGCTGTCTTTAAGTCTTTTCCCGTGATTACAGGTACCTTGTCAAGTAAAAACCACTCTCTGCCATCTCTGGAGGGAAGTATTTCAGTATTTTTTGTAAGTTTTTCTTCAAGTTCTTCTTTCTTTGAAGAACTATCTACAACAAGTTTCAGTTCAAGGGAAGCTATGCTACCTATTATCTTTTTAGCTCTCTCTATATCCAGAAAGCCGGGTAATTCAACTATAATCCTTTCTTTGCCCGCTCTGCTCACTATCGGTTGTGTTACTCCTAGTTTATCAATACGATTTCTAACAATCTCTATACTTTGTCTAACTATATCGTCTTTCAAGAGCTCAATGTATTTCTGAGTATATTGAATTATCAGCTTTCCTTTTTCTTCTTGAAACACTATATTGGGATTTAGTTCTTGAATTTTTTTCTTTATCCTTTCAAGTTCTGCTTCATCTACATATTCAACGATAACCTTTTGAGCCTCAGCGTAGATATCAAGTATTTGAAACCCCTCTTTGGAAAGTATTTCATGAACTCTGCGGGATAAACTCTCATATTCTCTTTTTATAGCCACACTAAATTCCGGCTGAAGGACAAACTCTATTCCGCCTTTTAGGTCTAATCCTAAGTTTACAGGGTATTTAATTACCGCATAAACGGACAGCAGAAAAAGTATTATTAACCCGGATAAATGAAGCCATAGGTTTTTTTTCATATAAAAAATCTTAAAAGATTCAAAGGGGGAAAGAAAAGGGAATTAATGGGCGTATCTGAAGGAACTGGGGTTTAATATGTCCGGATAATGGGTTTCCATTTCGTAATCAAACATCTGCTTTCTTATTCTCTTTAGGTCATTCTTATTAGGTCTAAATGGGTAGCTTTTTATGTCTGTAACGGAACAATCTCCGAAGGGTCTATTACACGCTACTTCAGTAGTTTTTCCTCTGCATCCTGCGGTCATAAACGGTCTTCCACTCCAGAAGATTTCTTCAAATACTTCTTTGGAAACTCCCCAGTCTATGATTTGTCCTTTTTCGTTGAATTTCATATCTTCGTATCTTGCAAGACCGTTATCAATTAAGTATCTCGCCATTTGAACTCTTCTGTACTGGGGTGCCGGGCAGGGCTTTTCCTTTTCCATTAATGAACCTTCTTCAGGCCAGAAGGAGAATAGATGTGTTCTTCCGCCCAAGTCCCTTACCTTTTGAATAGTTCTTACCATTTCTTCTTCCGTTTCTCCCAGTCCTACTATAAGGTGGCATCCTACATAGCCATCACCCATTATATCCGCACACCACTCGAGAACCTTCCAGTAGGTCTCCCATCTATGGGGGCTGTTCATTGGTCTGCCTCTCAGCTTTTCGAAAAGTTCGGGTGTTGCAGCGTCAAGGGCTACGGTAAGAGTATCAGCACCTAATTTTTTGTACTCTTCGAGGTCTTCATAAGTATGTCCTGTAGCGTTGAGTAGAACTGATATAAAGAGCTTATCTCCCAGTTCCCTATGAACTTTTTCAAGTATATATTTAGTGTCCCTTATAGACCTGGGGTGGGTAATCTGGGAAATACACAATCTCTCGGCATGTCCTACTTTTTTTGTTCCCTCAATTATATCGTCAAGTTTTACCGTAGGCCATTCAACTCTTATAAAGTTCTTTTTAGAATACTCAATCTCACGGGCTTTTTGGAGTCCGCAGTAAGCACAGGTTGCATGACATCCGGAGGGGTAAGTCAGAAGTGTATTTATACAGCTGAGCTTTGTATCCCTGTAGAACTCTCCCGGTATTAGACCAAGAGTCATAGCAGCAGCCCAACTGATTTGCATGTATTCCGGGCTTTCTTTTTGCTCGGTGAGTTTTTCAAGAACTAATTTGTTCATACCATCCCTCCTTCAACATCTAAGGGCTTTATTATTACATTCTAAAACCCTTATTTCCCTTTAAAAATAAGCTCTATTTATAAGAAAAGAAGAAAGGATTATAAGAGTAGGTTTATACTCTTTTTTAAATGAGGATAATATTTATCCTGTTTATCTTAGCCTTTGAAGTTTTCGCATTAGAAGAGTTTACCCTATGGTGGAAAAGTGCTAAAGAAGTTTGTATAGTTGGTAAGTATAAAAATTTTGATGGAACTCTAAGGGATATAAAACCTTTTTGTTGTAAGGTTCACAGAGTAGAAGTAAACCCTATAAAAGGGTACTTTAGAAAAAAGTTTTACGTAAAGGAGGGGGTCAGAGTAATAGCTTCATGCAATGGGGCTTTTTACGGGGTTTTGAGTTATGACGGAGCCCTTTATGCGGTAAGCGGTAAAAAAGGGATTACAAAGGAAACACCACCTGGTGTGCTTTCGATTGAAAACCAAAATACCTTACATTTCGTTGTGTGTAGAAGCGGAGCAGATTTTGACGGATGCCTGAGTGAAGTTTTTGCGGAAGGATACGTTATAAAAAAGTAAACTAAACTTTGCCAACCACTTCGCACCCGAAGGTGCGAAGTTTGACTTCGGAGAGTAGCTTTTAGCTACCCTCACAAGCGGGTTGTTTGCCTGTTCCCTCGCAAGGGACTTATTCTCCTTCTGATATTCAATTATAGTTCCAAAATTCATTTTCGCCAAGCTAAAGTATCACTTTCCTCCCTGTATCAAAGATACGGAGTTTCCAAGTGGTAAAATTTTACTATGAAAGTTGTAATAGTAGGGAATGGTCCGGCCGCAGCGAGTGCTATAGAAGCTTTTAGGAAAGTGGATAGGGACAGTGAGATAGTAGTTTTATCCGACGAAGAGTTTCCAACCTACGCTCCCAACTGTATGGAAAATGTAATAAGGGATGATATATCCAGGGAAGCTCTTTTTTACAAAGGCGGAGAAAGATTCTACGAAAAATATAGAGTTGATTTTAGACCGAAAAAAGAGGTAGTGAGGATTGATAATAAGCGAAAGGTTGTAATTACAAAAGACGGAGAGGAAATATCTTACGATAAATGTCTTTTGGCTGCGGGAGCTTACGCCTTTGTGCCTCCTATAGACGGAGTAGATTTAGAGAGAGTTACTACAGCTAAGAATCTATACGATGCTTACAGAATAAGAAACTGGATATTATCCGGAAAAGTGACAAAAGCGGTAATAATAGGAGCAGGTCCTATAGGAGTAGAGGATGCTGAAACGCTGAGACATCTCGGTATTGACGTCACCGTAATAGAAGTATTTGACAGAATACTTCCGAGAATGCTTGACAGGGAAATGGGGAAACTATATCAAAAACCTTTAGAAGAAGAGGGAATAAACTTTCTTTTAGAACATCAAGTTGTTGCAATCCACGGCAATCAAGGAAGGGTAGAAGCTGTTGAGGTAAAAAAGAGGGGAAGTGATAAAACCTTCTTTATAAAAACCGATATGGTGATTATCTCTACAGGGGTAAGACCGCGTACCTACCTCGTTGAAGGAACCGATATACAAATTCATATGGATAAAAAATTAAATAAACCTATAGGTGGAATATTGGTAAATGAATATCAACAAACCACAGATCCGGACGTTTATGCGGCGGGTGATATAGCTTCCGGAATTGACGCTTGGGGAAACCATAGATGGATAGCCCTTTTTCCACAGGCACAGCAGTCTGGATATGTAGCCGGATACAATATGGCAGGTCTTAGAGTCAAAAACACGGGTCTTGTGGATTATAACGCTGTAAAGACACGCTACGTTACAGCCGGAAGTGGGGGACTTTTCGAAGATGCGGATGAAAGCTTTTTCTTAGAATACAAGGAATATCTTGTAAAGGTATTTCTGAAAGAAGGAAAAGTGAGAGGATACCAGTTTGTTGGGGTAGCGCAAAATCCAAAGTTAAATCCTCAAAATCCGATACTAAAATCCTTCAAAAGGATAGAAACGTGGGAAGAAAAAGTTTTAATGGACAAAGGTTTGGGACTTGAAGCTTCCGGAGTACTTTATCACTTCTTCCTTAAACTAAATAGAGAGTTCAAGGAAATTCACAGAAAATTAGTGGAAGAGATGTTTATAAGGGCCCTGGCGAGCCCGGAAAGAGATGTTCCTTTGTTTACAACAGAGGAAGTATAAATGTTGCCACCAGTAGGAACGTAAGAGGGAAAGCTTCGGTGGAATCAATATCATTGTAATGGGTTCCCTCCTTGGGTTCTCCGAAAAATACTTGGGAGAAAAGTTTAAATCCTATCCAGTTCCAAACCACCCAAAGGGCTATAAGAATAGGAGCTACTAGAATGTTTTCTTTAATAACACCGTAGAGTAGGAAGAATGCGTAAGCAGGTGCTACAACAAGAGCAGAAATTAGAGCTAAAAACAGTAATGTGGACAGAGATGAAAGATATGAACCTACACCTTTTAAAGCTTCAAATTCAAGGGTTGCTCCTTGTTTTTTAAGGTGGTACAGCAGGAAATGAATAACCGTTAGAGGTATAGCAAATGCCGTAATGAAGAAAATCATCTTTTCCGGATGGAGCCATGCTATGGATACAGTTGCGATATAGTATGTAAGTAGCCATTCTTCATAATTGCTTACCCTGAATAGTTTGTAGGTGTAAATGATACTGGTAATAATTGCCAATAAGTAAACCCACACTCCGACTTTTTCAATACCTACACCGGCGAAGAATAAACCTAATAAAACCAATGAGGGAAAGAAGAAGTTTCTACAACTTTTGCAATTTTCAAAGAAGTATTCGGTAAAGAAACTAAACGGAACTATCGGAACGGTAAAAAAGGCGAGTATTTTTGTCATCCCGTTGCCTCCCAAAGAGTTATTCAAATTTATTATACTTGACCTTTTTTCTCCGAAAGCCTTACCTTATTATTCATGAAATACAGGAGCGATAAAGTAAAGAAGGGTATTGAAAGAGCACCACATAGAGCACTGCTAAGAGCTTGTGGACTTTCCGACGAAGATTTTGATAAACCTCTTATAGGAATAGCTAATTCTTACATAGATATAATTCCCGGCCATGTTCACCTAAGGGAGTTTGTTGAACCGATAAAGGAAGAGGTAAGAAGACTCGGAGGGGTTCCCATAGAGTTTAACGTAATAGGTGTTGACGACGGTATAGCTATGGGACATGAGGGAATGCATTATTCACTTCCTTCCAGAGAGCTTATAGCAGATTCAATAGAAACTGTGGTAAACGCCCATCAACTTGATGCACTTATATGCATTCCGAACTGTGACAAGATAGTTCCGGGAATGCTTATGGGGGCTCTCCGCGTAAATGTTCCCACTGTTTTCATAAGCGGGGGCCCTATGCTGGCGGGTGAAGTAAACGGCCAAAAGGTAGATTTGATATCCGTCTTTGAAGGTATAGGTAAGGTAAAGAGAGGGGAAATAACCGAAGAACAATTGAAAACGATAGAAGCTTCAGCTTGTCCTACATGTGGTAGTTGTTCGGGAATGTTTACCGCAAATTCTATGAACTGTTTGACGGAAGTATTAGGTTTAGGTCTTCCGGGCAACGGGACAATCCTTGCTATAGATCCGAGAAGGGAACTTTTGGCTAAACAGGCTGTAAAAGCCTTGTTTAATCTTCTCGAAAAGGATATAAAACCGCGGGATATAGTTACGGAAGAAGCTATTGATGATGCATTTACCGTTGATATTGCAATGGGTGGGTCTTCGAACACTATACTACACCTTCTTGCAATAGCGAGGGAAGCGGGAATAAAGTATGACCTTGCAAAAATAAATGAAATATCAAAGAAGACTCCAACGCTCTGTAAAATATCTCCTGCATCCCACTATCATATAGAAGATTTGGATAGGGTAGGGGGAATATCGGTAATTATGAAAGAACTTTCCAAATTGGGCGTTCTCCATACTGACAGAATTACGGTGAGTGGAAAGACTATCAAAGAAATAATTAAAGAAGCTCCTGAGCCGGATGGCGAAGTGGTAAGGACTATTGATAATCCCTATTCAAAGGACGGTGGAATAGCAATACTTTTTGGTAATCTTGCACCCGAAGGAGCGGTTGTGAAAACCGCAGGCGTAGATCCTAAGATGTTAACATTCAAAGGTAAAGCTATATGCTTTGATTCCGAAGAAGAAGCTATAGCGGGTATTCTCGGCGGTAAAGTAAAACCAGGACACGTTGTGGTGATAAGGTATGAAGGGCCTAAAGGCGGACCAGGTATGAGGGAGATGCTTTCGCCCACATCCGCCATTATGGGAATGGCTCTGGGAGATAAGGTAGCTCTCATTACCGATGGTAGATTCTCCGGAGGAACAAGAGGAGCTTGTGTGGGACACATTTCTCCGGAAGCTGCGGCCGGAGGCCCTATAGGTATTGTCAGGGACGGAGATGAAATCCTTATAGATATCCCGAATAGAAGAATAGAACTTTTGATTTCCGAGGAAGAGTTTGAAAGCAGAATGAAGGAATTTAAACCAAAACAGAAGGAAATAAAAAGCTCTTGGCTCAGGAGATATGCCAAACTTGTTACATCTGCATCTAAGGGAGCTATATTAGAGGCTTAGCGCTTTTCTTCCTGTGCGTTTTTAACTCTTTGTTTGCTCGTAAAATTTTATCTCCTGTATGAGTTTTTCAGGCGTTACACTTGCAGTTCCGAACTCTCCTACAACTATTCCGGCGCACAAGTTTCCTATCTCACAGCATTCTTCCCAAGAAGCTCCCGCAAGTTTGAAGGCTGTTATGCTCGCTATAACTGTATCTCCTGCACCCGTAACGTCGTAAACCTTTCTTGCTTTTGCCGGAAAGTGTTTTATTTCTTTATCGATGAAAAGAGTCATTCCTTTTGGACCTCTGGTAACTATAAGTGTATCGAGCTTTAATTCTTCCTTTAGAATTTTTCCTAAAGTTTCAACATTTCCACTTTTACCGTTTGACATCTCAATTAGTTCCTTCTCGTTAGGTGTCATCAAATTACCTTTTTTGTAAAGTTCTTTGTTTTTAGGCCTTGGGTCTATGGAAAAGAAAACACCGGATTTTTTAATTTCATCCATTACTTCTTTTGTGATTACACCCTTGGCGTAATCAGAAACTATAATAGCATCTACCTCTAGCTCCCTAATTATGCGAAGTATATTTTTTAAGGTTTCTCCACTTATCTTTCTTTTATCCTCCCAATCTATTCTAAGAAGTTGTTGATTTCTCGAAACAACCCTCGTTTTCTTAGTTGTAGGCCTTTTATCTTCCACTAAAAAAGCTTTTATTCTACTTTCTTCAAGGAGTTGTTTTATTTTTTCGCCTGCTTCATCTTTGCCGATTACACTGCAAATGAAGGTTTCTACACCGAGAGAACTCAAGTTCCTGGCAACATTACCCGCACCACCCAATCTGAATTCTTCCTCTTCTACTTCCAGTATAGGAACCGGAGCTTCGGGAGATATCCTTTCCACCTTTCCTTTCAGATAAGTGTCCAATATTACATCTCCAATGACCAATATTTTTAAGCTTTTTAATTTCTCCAGCAATCTTTGAACTCTTTGGAGAGAAACCATCGGA
Organism: Aquifex sp.; assembly: GCA_003978875.1. GTDB lineage: Bacteria > Aquificota > Aquificia > Aquificales > Aquificaceae > Aquifex. The sequence continues at coordinate 14,107 of QNXQ01000198.1, forward strand.
AAAGTTATTTTAATACTCCTCTTTATCCCACATTTCTGGTTTAAATCTTACAACTTTGTTTCTGCCTTCCTCTTTTGCCCTGTAAAGTGCAACATCCGCGAATTTAACACACTGCCAGAACTTTCCACTGCAATCCTTCGGAAATTCAGATACTCCTATGCTAACGGTTTTTTTGATGGTTATACCGGTCGGTAGGATTATGGGAGTTTCTTCTATCTTTTGTCTTATCTTTTCCGCTACATGTTCGGAATAACCGTCTTTTACGTCTGTCAGAAGAACCATAAACTCTTCACCGCCGTACCTGATAAGGTAATCGGATTTTCTTATTGTCTTCTTTATGGTATCAGCTATTTGTTTTAAAACTGCATCACCTGCATCGTGTCCGTAGGTATCGTTAACCTGTTTGAAAAAGTCTACATCTATCATCAAGATACCTATATTTGCATTTCTCCTATGAGCTTGAGCTACCAGCTTATCAACTATATCTTCTAGAAATCTCCTGTTGAATGCTCCTGTAAGCCTATCTATGTAGGATTGCTTTTTGAGTTGTTCCATAAGTCTTTTTGATTCAAGTACCGGTGAAGCTTCGCTTAAGTATCCTTTTATGTACGGAATAAGTAGTTTGACGAATTCACGCATTTCTCTTTCGTAAACAATCTGTACTACATTTCCTACTTTTCCGCCGATGTTTATAGGTATGCAGTAATAGCAGTAGTTTTCAATTTCCTCATTGCACATAGCAAAGTTAGGACATATACACCTAAATTCTTCGGAATCTACATCTTGTCCTGTTCTTTTAGCCCTGCATTCATCTGCATTCTCAAAAATTACTTCTGAACACCATAGATTCTTACCTTGAACGGAAACTTTTTCTATGGTGTTATCGTCTTTAACTTCATAAATCGAGAATTTATCCAGACTCATATAATCCGCTAAAACACTCTCTATTCTACGGTAAACTTCCTCTTTGCTGGAATCCAGTTCTATGGTTTTTTTGAAATGGGAGATTCTCACGAGTTCGTCTATTATCTTTTCCGTATCTCTTATTTCATTTTCCGTCTCCATTAGACTGTATCCGATGAGTTCATAGACTTTTTCCCTTACCCTTTTCAAAGTATTATCGAGGGACTCTATAACTTTGTTAACTTTTTCTCCAAGCTCGTAAAATTCTTCCTTTAAGTTGGTGAGGTTCATTTTAAAGGAAAATTTTCCCTTTTCAAAACTCGAAAACACCCTTTCTATTTCATTCAGGAAATTATTCACATCTTTGAGATTTCTTATAACAAACCACAGTGTAAGAAATCCAAGTGCGGAAATAATTAATCCGAAACCGCTTGCTATAAGGAGTCCAAAATTCCTGTAATGGGTTAAATCCATTGTAATTGAGATAGCTCCAAGAACTTCTCCGGGTTTTACATTATGACACTTCATACAGTTGACACCCGGAACGGGTTCAGCCTTGTAGGGTATAACCACTCTATAAGTAACTTTTCTTAAAGATTCTATTAATTCTTCTCTTGGGACTCCCAGTGCCAATGCTTCCTTTTCTATAGGATGTTTGGGTTCTTCCGAATATATACCTTTGCCATATTGTTTTATTACTGCTTCTGCCCTTATTACTCTTATATCTTCAACACTTTCCATAA
>QNXQ01000186.1 GCA_003978875.1 Aquifex sp.
CTACAATACCATCAAAATCAATATCTCCGCCGGTACCTGCATTCAGCGTCAACGTTTCCGCAACCGTTGCATTAACTGTCCCTTGAAAAGTAATCCCTGCTCCCGCTGCACTTCCACCTGAAGGAATTGAAGCGGATAAGCTCAGAAAGGTAGTGCTCTCTACGGGTATCAGACTTGCGGGTGGACAAGGGAAGGTTAAGGGTAAAATCTTTAGAATCTCCCATATGGGAATGGATTACCTCGATATGGTTCAGGTTATTTCCTCTATAGAACTCGCTTTAAAAGAAATGGGTAAAAAAATCGAGTTCGGAAAAGGTGTAGGAACCTATCTTAATGTGATTTATTCTTAAGTACAATAATCCACTTAGCTATGGTATAAGCCTCCTCCTTTGTGAGTTTCTGAGGAGGCATAGAAAACTTACCCCACTTTTTTGAACTTCCCTGAAGCATACTTTTTACAAGTTCATCTATGTCTTCTTCGGTATACCTCTTACTTATTTCGTAAAAGGAGGGTCCCAAAAGTTCTCTCCTCATATTCTCAGAAATACCAGTACTCCAATCATAGGTCTTTCCTTCTAAAGAACAATAAAGCTAGGGATAGAGGAACTATAACCCATAAAAGGGTTAGAATATAAAAAAGGAGTTTTGATAAACTTGAGGTACGTAATACTTTTTCTACTAGTTTTTACCTCCCTTTTGTTTCCTTCAAGCTGGAAGTTCTTTTACGAAATCAGCTTTGAGGGTCTAATAGATAAACTCCTAAAATACCGTGTAATTTACTTAGGTGAGGTTCACGACAAGAAAGAAATTCACGAACTTCAACTGAAGATAATAAAGGCTCTTTACCAAAGGGATAAAAGGTTAGTTATCACTATGGAAATGTTTCAACAACCTTTTCAGGAGTACATTGACCTTTACATCGAAGGTGAGATAGATGAAAAGGAAATGCTTGAAAAAACTCAGTATAAAAAGCGATGGGGAATGAGAGAAGAACTTTACAGGGATATCTGGAGATTTGCACAAAGGTACGGGATTAAGCTTTACGCCTTGAACGTGCCTTTTGAACTTTTAAAAGAGGTTAGAAATAAAGGTCTTGAAAATATGAGGAGCGTATACCTGCCACCCAAAATTATATTTCCCAGCGAAGAATATAGAAAGTTCCTAATAGAGCAAATGAAGAAACACAAGGGAAAATTTGACGAAAGGAGGTTTATCGATATTCAAACGGCTTGGGATAACGGTATGGCTTATAAAATCCTAAAATTGATGGTTCTTTATCCCGACCATAGAATAGTTGTGATAGTTGGGAAAGGACACCTTTACAGAGGATACGGAATCCCTTTCGTTCTGAAAAGGTTATACCCTAAAGTGAGACAGGCTATTTTGTACCCAATAGAAGATGAAAAGTTTTACTTCCTGTTTTCAAAAGACTTTTCCAAGGAGTATTCATCCACAAACTCAATTAGGCTTCCGAATTGAAAACCGTAGGCGGTTCTCGATACTTTAACACCGGGAAACCTTTTCCTTATAAGGTTTGCAAGGTAGCTTGCTGTAGCTTCTCCCTCCACGTTCGGATTTGTTGCAAGTATTACTTCCTTAGCTTTGTACCTTTCTATTCTCTCGAGTAGCTTGTCTATTGTAAGGTCTTCTGCAGAAATTCCCTCGAGTGGAGCAATGCGACCCTGCAGGATGTGATAAACTCCTTTGTACCTCCCGAGCCTCTCTATTGCGTATGCATCCTGGCTCTCTTCTACAACGCAGATAAATTTCTTTATCCTTTTTTCATCGGAACATACAGCACAAACCTCTTTATCGGTAATTAAATAACACTCTTTACAAGGTCTTAGAATCTGGACAGCTTCAAGGATTTTCTTCACCAGTCTTACTCTTTTTTCTTTATCGAGCTTCAAAAGATTGTACATAAAACGATTTGCACCTTTTTCTCCGTAAGTTGGTATCTCCGTAATTCCTTCCAGAGCTTCCCTTAGAACTTTAGGGAAAATATCCTCAGAAGCCAAAACCCAGTCCTCCTAAAAGTCCTCCGAACTTTCTGTTAAAAGCCTCCTTTGTTTTGTCCCTTGCTATGTCTTGAGCTTGATTTATCAGCTCTATAAGCACCGGTTTTAGATTTTCGCAGTTTTTTTCTTCAGTTTTGAACTCAATGCTGAGTATTTCACCCAGTCCGTTAAATACAATCTCAACACCGTCTTTTTCCAGTATACCCTTCTCTTCCCTTAATTCTCTTTTTATTTCTTCCATAATATCTTGGAAATTCTTAAGGTTTTTCATAAAGTCGTATATATTCATTTTTCACCCTCCAGAGCTTTCTTTGTCTCGTATACTCTCTGAATTACGGTAATACTGGAGCCTATAAATATTACAAATAAACCTAATTTAACCAATCCAAAAAGGATTCCAAAAATTAGGACTATCCACCTTTCCGTTCTCTCAAATAGTCCTCCCAATCCGTACACCCCTAAGCTCTCGGCTCTTGCCCTCGTATAACTTACTCCAAAGGAAGATATAAGTGATAAGAAGGCCAGAAGTGTACCAATTTCATCTTTGACAGAAGCGTAATAGACTCCAAAGGCCGTGAAGGGCAAAGCATCGGAAAATCTGTCAACCGTTGAATCTAAAAAAGCACCGAATTTAGAAACTCTTCCCGTTTTGCGGGCAAGACTGCCGTCTACACTGTCGGCTAAAGCTCCTATAACGAGAAATAGAAGTGCAAGTAAATAATTCTGTGTGTAGATAAATACGGAGCCTATACCGACACTCAGGAAACCGAAAAGGGTTATAAGGTTAGGGTGAATTCCAGAATTTCCAAAGTAATTCACAAGTGGCTCTATAAGGCTTTCATAGTAAGGTTTTAGCTTTCGCGTAACTACACTCATTTAACCTTTAAAAGTATATCATTTGGCCATATCTACTCCCAAGCTTCCGATAACTGCAAATACACTAACCAGGAGAGAAGCCTTTAAAAGGGTATCTATATCGCTGATAACGTCGGGAAAGATACCGAAAATCACGAGGGAAGTCAAGGAAACGCTAAAGGATATAGATAAACTCGTTATCATTCTTAAGGGAATAAATCCGAATACATTCTGTTGTTCCCAGTTTTGAAGCTTCGAGTACCTTATAAAAAGGAATATTGTAAGGACTACGAATAGGTATATAAAGAATACCCTTAAGAATGAAAGTTTTTCAGCAAGTTCCCATATCTCCTCCGTAAGGGAAAAAGGCAAAGCTATTATTAGGGCTCCTATGAATTCCTGAACGAAGTCGGCGAATTTGAATCTCTGTAATTTTTTAGATTTCTCAAAATCCTGATAAATTTCGGAAATTTTTTTATCTAACTCTTCAACTTTTCTATTAATATTTTGTAGTTTTTCCGTATCCCTATTCATTTCAGATTCTTAGTCATCCTAATCCAGTAGTTATACCTTCCTTTTTCTTGAAAACCGAACTTTTTGTAAAAGTTTATAGCCCTGGTATTTTCATCTCCTACCCATAGTTCCGCGGTGTCCAGACCTTTACTTTGAAAGTACTTTAAAATTGTATCCATCAGAGCTTTTCCTATTCCATGTTTTTGATATTCAGGGTCTACGACTATTTCGTGTATAGCTCCTACCTGTTTTCTTTCCCTTCTACTGAACCAGTTTGCATCTCCACCAACAAAACCCACTATTTTGTCACCGACTTTAGCGACAAAAAAACCTTCTTTATCTCTACCGAAAAGCCACTTTAAATAACTTTCAACGTCTTTAGGATGGGTGTAAGCGTATTCTTCAAGTCCTTTATAAGCTCTCAGGTATAAATCTATCAACTCAGGAAGTTCATCTTCCTTTACCCTATCTATGGAGAACTTAACTGTAGTCTTCCTATCCATATCGGACAATCCTGAACCCATCGGGAAACTTTATTTTAAACAGCTCTTCCCTAGGTTTAAAATTCCTTTTGACCTCTATAAATTCTATAGTAATCTCTGCTCCTTGAGAATCGTATGTTTTAAGTCTTAAAATCTCTCCATCGGAGTTTAGGTATACCTTCACGAGTGTTATATTGTTATCCTGCTTCTTGGGTTTTAGGATTAAAACCGTAATCCCTTTTTCCTCGGTTTTTCCCAAATATTTGAAGACTTCATCTATTGGCTCAGAAAGGATAAAAAGACTTCCTATAATCGGTGAAGTATTTTTTTTGAAATCCTCAACGTATACAGTTTTCTCTTCGTAATTTATCAGGTAAACCTTTTTCCCGTCGGAAAGTATGGTAATTCTGTCGGGAGTAAAGTAATCTACTCTAAATTTTCCTCCACGCTTTGCGTAAAATACTCCTTTGCTTATATCGGGTTTCGGATACCAATCGTATACAACTTTTTGTTCAAAGGAAACCTTAATAGTTTGAGTATTCTCAAGGAGTTTTTTCAATTCCTCAAACTCGCTTCCGAGTGCAAAGGTTATTAAAACGAACAGTAAACCGAAAAGTCTCATAATCACATTTTATTAATTTCCGTTTAAAACTATTTAGCAAACTTTTTATAAATCTCTTCGAACTTTTCAGCGGGAACAGGCGGAGAATAGTAGTATCCCTGAGCGTAATCACAGCCAAGCTCTTCAAGGATTCTTTCGTGTTCTTCTCTTTCGACACCTTCGGCAACGGTTTTCAAGTTCAAACTCTTTGCTAAATTTATAATGGTTTTCACTATTTCGTAATCTTTCTGGTCTTCGTGTATATCTTTCACAAAATCTACATCTATCTTTATGGCATAAACGGGAAGGTTCTTCAAATAAGCTATAGATGAATATCCCGTTCCAAAATCATCTATGTAAACCTTTATACCGAGCTCTGTAAGGGATTTCAGAAATACGGAAGCTACAGAGACATTCTCCATTATTGCTGTTTCTGTAATTTCAACTCCGAAGTTACGTACTTCTTCGGGACATTCATCGAGTTTTTGCATTATGTAGCTTATAAACCTCGAAGAACGAAATTGTACAGGGGATAAGTTTACAGCAATCTCAATATCTATCCCTTTTTTCCTCCAATCTCTTATCCTGTTACAGGTTTCTTCAATAATCCATAAACCGACTTCATTTATCAAACCGCTTTCTTCGAGAACAGGTATGAATTTATAGGGAGGAACCAGTTTATCGCCCTTTTTCCATCTTATCAGAGCTTCTGCTCCTATGATTTTCTTGTCTTTCAGACTTATTTTCGGTTGGAAATAAAGAATAAACTCCTTATTTTCTAAAGCTTTTATAAGTTCCTTTCTTAAGATAAAACTCTCCTCCACCTCTTTAGACTTTTTGGCGTAGAAGACTACGGTATTCCCGCCGAGCTTCTTTGCTTCGAACATAGCTTGAGTAGCATTAGCCAAGAGTCTTTCACCGCTTTCCGCATCGTCAGGGAATACAGCTACACCTATAGAAAAGGTTATAGGTATGTCGTGGGAGTTTAGAATTATAGGGTTTACGAACTTTGCGAGAATTCTTGATATAAGACTATTTATTGCAGATGAAATTTCCTTTGCTGTAAAGGCTATTGCAAAGGAGTCTGCTCCTACCCTTGCGAGGATATCGTCAAGTCTAACCACTTGTTTCAAACGTTCGGCAATTTCTTTTAATAGCTTATCTCCTTTACCGTATCCATAAATCACGTTGATAGTTGTAAAGTTATCAACGTCCAAAACAATAACCGTAACTTTTTCTTTTCTTTTTTCCGCATTCCTAGTTAAATCACTGATAGCCTTTACAAAAAAATTTCTCACTGGAAGTTCTGTTAAAGGGTCATATAGAGAAAGTTTTTTTAGTTTTTCGTGTAAGGTGAAAACATCTATTACCTTTGCAAATTCCTCTATAAAACTACTGAAAACCTCTATTTCCGACTGGAAAAACTCTTCATCTTTCGAAAGAACAAGAATATATTTTTCCTTTGAAGGTACAGTTATACAAATACTAAATAGCCCTAAATCCCCATTCTCTATTTTACATTTATCATCTCCCTTTTTATACACACATGCGTATTTATAGTTTCCTTCTTCGGTCAATTTTTCCACGACCTTGCGAAATATCTCAGTTTTATCTTTCTCCTCGAGAATTATTTTTATTAATTCCACTATTATCACATGGAGTAAAGACAAAATTGTCTTTTCTCTCTCCTTTCTTATATCGTCGGTCAAGTCTCTAAGGTCAAGTACGTAGTATCTTTTTTTATCAATTATAACGGTTTCATAGCTTATCTCAAAAGGTTTAGTTATATTGTATTGAGGATTTCGGAGATATATTACCTCCGGTATTTTGCCGGAACCTTTACTTGTACAAATTGTATGACATACGTAATATTTTATTTCATCGACAAATAATTCCTTTAGAGCTTTTCCAACTATTTCGTTTGCCCTTATTTTCAAAGTTTTTTCGAAGGTTTTATTTACGAAGGTAATTTTAAAGTCAGTGTCAAGTACAACAATTGGGTCTGGATTAGTTTCAAAGAATTTTATAAATTTCTCAAAGTTTTCTTCTATAATTGATTTCAAAATAACTGAAAGGTCTATAAGTATATACTTTACCAAGGAAAGACACAATTCATTTAACTCTTCCGCAGGTATTTTTTTCTTAAGTTTTTCTCTTATAAGTTCAAAGAGTTTCCCGTATGAAGATATAAATTCTGGTGCGTTTAGACTCAGTTCACGAAAAGTTTTGGCCAGCGCTATCTTTTCTTTCAACGTAGGTTTGTTTACATCTAAAAGGGTGACAAGATACTCATAAAACACCTCTTCTATATTAAAGAAATCCTTTATTTTCTTATACTTTTCAAAGCTACAAATATGCCTCGCAAAATCTCTTGATATATCCTTAATTTCCTGTTCTGTCAAAAGTTGTCCAATCCTTTTTAGAGTTTCCTTATCCATCCCCATCATATTTGCGAGCTTCTTTAGAAAATTTAAGTCTATTTTTTCTCCCATAATTCTAATTTAAAACGGAAAGGAAAAAGGAAATGATAAAAGAACTCCTAAAGTAGTCTCAGTTATTTCTGTCGTTTATGGTTTCGAACTCTTCTATTTCTTCTATGAACTCTTCGTGGAGAGTTCTTACAGCAAGCTCGGCATACTTTTCGTCTATTAAGCAAGAAATTTTTATTTCCGAAGTGGATATAGCTTTTATATTTATCCCGTTTTTAGCGAGAATTTCAAACATCCTTCCTGCAACACCGTAAGCACTTCTCATACCTATTCCCACTATCGAAATCTTAGCCACTTTATCGTCCCTTATTACTTCTTTTGCTCCTATCCTCTGAGCTATTTTTTTGACTATTTCCTCCGCTTTATCCGCTTCGGTTTTGTTTACGGTAAAGGACATATCAGTGTAGCCTTCATGGGAAACGTTTTGAACTATCATATCCACGACTATATGAGCATCTCCGAGGGCTTTGAAAATCTGGGCAGCAATTCCCGGTTTGTCTGGAACTCTCACTATGGTGATTCTGGATTCATTTGTATCTACGGTAATTCCTCTTACTACTACTTTCTCCATAACTTCCTCCTCCGGAACAATCCAAGTTCCTTCCTCTTCGGAAAAAGTACTCCTTACGTGTATTCTAACGTTATACTTTGCTGCAAACTCAACGCTTCTTATTTGCATTACCTTTGCACCCAAAGATGCAAGTTCCAACATTTCCTCATAGGATATCTTGGAAATTTTCCTTGCGGATGGAACTATCCTCGGGTCAGCAGTGAAAACTCCCGGAACATCTGTGTTAATCTCACAATCAGCTTTGAGGGCTGCAGCTAAAGCTACAGCTGTTGTATCAGAACCACCTCTTCCTAAAGTAGTAATTTCCCAGTCTTCGGTAACACCCTGAAATCCTGCAACTACAGGAATATACCCTTCTTCAATCAGATTCAAAAGTCTTCTTATTCCTATTTTTCTTATCCTGGCCTTCGTGTGGATATTGTCAGTAATTATCGGAACCTGCCAACCGCATAAGCTCACCGCTGGATATCCCAACTTATGCAGGGTCATAGCAAAAAGGGCTATGGCTCTTTGCTCACCTGTCGCAAGAAGCATATCCATTTCTCTCTCAGGTGGTCTCGAAGATACTTGACGGGCTAAATTTATAAGGGAGTCCGTTTCGCCTGCCATTGCGGAAGACACCACGACGGGCTTGTACCCTTTTTCTAAAGCATTGATTACCCTTTTTGCACAGAGCTCAATTCTCTCAAGATTAGCTACGGAGGTTCCTCCGAACTTCTGAACAAGTATTTTCATGGAAAAAATTATTTTAAACCAAATTGTATATCTACTAATTAAAATTAAAGTTATGTATACACTCAGAATGGCAGAATCCGTAACGGAGGGACACCCTGATAAAATAGCAGACCAAATAGCCGATGCACTGCTGGACGAATTTCTAAAAAAAGACCCTTACAGCAAGGTTTCCCTTGAAATAATGGTCACCACAGGTTTAGTAATGGTAGGAGGAGAACTTTCAACAGAAAGCTACGTGGATATTCCGAGAGTTGCAAGAAATGTAATAAAAGATATCGGTTATACAAGACCTGAACTCGGTTTTGATGCCGATACATGTGCGGTGATTCAATCAATAGATGAACAAAGCCCGGAGATTGCACTCGGTATTTCTGCGGAAGGAGCGGGAGACACGGCAATAGTCGTAGGTTACGCCACAAAAGAAGCTCCTAACCTGATGCCCTGGCCTATTACATTAGCCCACAAAATAACAAAGAGGATTTCCGAATATAGAAAGATAGGTAAATTTCCCTTTTTAAGACCTGACGGAAAGGTTCTCATAGCTATGATATACGAAGATGGTAAGCCCAAATACGTTCAAAGTGTAATTGCCTATGTTCATCACGACCCGGATGTATCCCTGACACATCTCAGGGAATTGATAATAGAAGAGGTGATAAAAAGGGAAATCCCGGAAGAGTTTTTAACGGAAAAAACACTTTTAAAGGTGAATCCCACAGGGAGATTTGTCATCGGCGGACCCGTTGCGGATACAGGACTTACCGGAAGGAAGATAGTTTCCGACGCATACGGAGATATAGGGCTTTCGGGTGGAAGTGCCTTTTCGGGCAAAGACCCTACCAAGACTGACCGTTCGGGTTCATATCTTGCCAGGATGATTGCAAAGCATATAGTAGCGGGCGGATGGGCGGATAGATGTTTAGTCCAAATAGGATACGCTTTCGGACTTCCCGAGCCGGTAGCCTTCGATATAGAAACCTTCGGTACGGAAAAAATAAGTAAAGCGAAGTTAACCGAAGCCATTAAAAAGGTTTTCCCGTTAAAGCCTGTAGAAATAATAGATTTTCTGGATTTAAGGAAACCTATATATAAACAAACTTCAGTATACGGACATTTTGGTAAAGAAAATTTACCTTGGGAAAAACTCACTTATCTTGAAAAATTGAAAGAACTACTGGATTAGCTCCAAAAACTCCTTTACGGTCATAGTTATACATTCTTTCGGCGTAGAAAAGACTTTAATCTTTTTATCGTCAACGAGCAGTATCTCCCTGTAGCCTTTCTCAAAAGCGTAAACTATAGAATCCTCCACTTTCCTTTCTACAAGTTCTACCGCTACCTTCTTTCCTTTACCTCTTAGTACATCCGCTAAGTGTTTTCCCAATTTCTTTTCAGATTTATCTATAATGAAGTAATCCTTTAGGGAAACAGCCTTAGGAAGAATGTCTATTAATCTTTCAAGGTATACAGCTCCGCCGGTGGCGGGTAAGTTTTTCCCGAAAAGAGTAGAAAGGTTATCGTACCTTCCTCCACCCGCTATTGCTCTATGGTATTTTGATTCGTAAATTTCAAAAATCACACCGGTGTAGTAAGGAAAATGTCTTACTTCACAGAGGTCGTAGGCAAAGCTTATTCCGAGTTCTTTTAGTTTTTCTCCTATACGTTTGAGAGTTTCCCTTTCTTCATCGAGGGAATACTTCTCAAGAATTTCTAAGATTTCATGGCTATCGGAAATTCTTAGGACTTTATTAACATCGCTTCCAAAAATCTTTTTTAATTTCTCAACATCTCTTTCGAAGAAGGCTTTCAGCAGCTGATTATCGTCTTTGGCGAGTTTTCTTACTATACCTGCATGGCTGAGGATAACCTTTACATCCTTAATTTCGAGGGTCTTTAGAAATTTTACAAGAACTTGAATCACTTCTACATCAGCCTCTAAATTGTTTATACCTATAAGCTCTATTCCGGTCTGAAGTTTTTCAAAGCCCTTTCTATCCAGTGAGAAGACACTTCCAAAATAATAGAGCTTCTCGGGAAACTTTAAATTTTTTAGATTTGATATTGTTCTTACTACCTGAGTTGTAAAATCCAGCCTAAGGCCAAAGGTTTCTTTAGTCGAACTGTCCTTAAATGTAATGGCTTCTTTTGCCTTTTCACCGAAAGAAAGTTCCTGGTATTCGTAAGGTTCAAAATGAGAGAGATTTATGTAATCGTATCCAAAGGATTCAAAAGTGGAAGAGGCCTTTAAAAATATTTCCTTTATGAGATTTGCTTCCTCTATACTGTAAAAGCGTTCTCCCGATATTAGAACGGTTTTCATTATGAATATTTTAAATTCTAAAATAGTTAGTATGGATATACTGATTGTAGGCGGTGGGATAGTAGGATTATCAATAGCTATAGATTTACTCCTCGCGGGTCACAATGTTAAACTTGCTGTCAGAAACGAAAGGGAGGGAGCATCTTGGGTAGCAGGAGGGATGTTAGCTCCTTTTTCGGAAGGACTTGAAGGTGATTTTCTGAGATTTTCCGTAGAAAGCTTGAGACTTTGGCACGATTATCTTGAAAGGATAAAAGAAATTTCGGGAAGAAGGGTATTTTTCTCACAAGGAATTCTCAGAATAGCACTCACCGAAGAAGAAGAGAAGGAGCTCAAAGAAAAAGTAAAGAAGTATTCCCAAAATATATGTCAAAACATCGTTTCTTACGATGGGAGTGAACTCACTAAGGAATTCCCTTATATCACCGAAGAGGTAAGGTACGGAGTTGTTTACGGCGATGAAGGTAATGTGGATACGGAAGAGTTAATGGAAGCTCTGTATATAGCTTTTAAAAAGCTCGGTGGAGAAATTATCGGCGAAGACATAGTTCGTATACATAAAGAAGGTGAAAAGATAGAAAAGGTTTACGGATTTTTCAAAGAAATAGTTACAGACTTTTACATATTTGCCACAGGAGCGTGGCTTAAGGAACACTTTAACTTTCCCGTATTTCCGGTAAAAGGGCAAATACTCAGGATATCCGCACCCTTTAGAGATTACGTAATCTACTCAAGTTCAGCGTACATAATCCCGAGGGAAAAAGATATTTTGGTTGGAGCAACGACGGAACACAGAGGCTTTGATACCACAACTACCCTTGAGGGAGTGAGCAAGTTAACTCAAGGAGCTATTAAAGTTTCTCCGGCTTTAAAGGAAGCAGAACTCCTCGAAGTGAGAGTTGGTTTCAGACCAGGAACTCCAGACGAGCTTCCCATTTTTTACTTCGGTGAAAACTTTGCGGTATTTAGCGGCCATTATAGAAACGGTATACTGCTTGCTCCGATAACCGCAGAGATAGCTCTCAAACTTGTGGATAAAGGTGAAGTCTCGGAATACTTTAAACTGTTTTCACCTTATAGGTTTAAGTAAAGGTACAGCATTATATTAAACTTAGGGTATGAAAGCGTTTGGCGTTATATTATTCTTGCTGCTCGGCTTAGGATTTTCTAAAGAAACAGGCTTTACCCAAGAGGATAGAGAAAGACTGATAAGACTTGAAACCACTCTAAAGGTTTTTATGAAACAAGTAGACAAACGATTTGAGCAAGTTGATAAAAGAATAACGGAACTAAGAGAAGATATGAATAAAAGATTTGAGCTTATTGATAAGCGTTTTGAGCAAATAGACAAACGATTTGAAGAGCTAAGAGATGACATTAACAAAAGGTTTGAATTAATGGATAAACGCTTTGAACAAATCGACAAAAGATTTGAACAACTTTATACATTCCTGTGGATAATCACGGGAATATTCACAACCTTGACAGCGAGCGTTATAGCCTTTGCATGGTGGGACAGGAGAACGATAATCAGAAAAACCAAAGAAGAGACCTTTGAAGATATGGAAAGGGAACTAAAACCCGAGAAGTTTAAAAAACTCCTAAACGTCCTCAGAGAAAAAGCTAAAAACGATAAAGAGTTAGAGGCTATTCTCAAAAAATACGGGCTTTTGTAGGATTTTTACTATGAATTTAGATTACGAACCGATTTACGATATTACCGCGGATGCGGGTATAAAGGTAAGAGCTAAGGATTTGAAAAGTCTATTCTGCGCTTCAATTCTTGCAACCTTTAACGAGATTACCGATATAGATAAAGTTGAACCAAAAGAAGAGTATGAAATTCAAGCACAAAATGAACTTCCTTTTCTTCTTGCGGATATAATCAACGAAGCTCTCGTCCTCCACGAAAGTAAAAAGTTTGTGGCATCTCAATGTGAAATTTTGGATTTGGGCGATGATTTTGTAAAAGTGAAATTAATAGGTGAACGCTTCGACCCTCAAAAACACCCTTCTAAGCTGGTCATAAAGGCTGCAACTTACCACCGTCTTAGGATAGAAAAAGTGGGCGACCATTACGAAGCTGAGGTAATTTTTGATATATGAACTCAAAATATTTCGTTGCACTTACGGTAGGACTCAATCTTGTAGGAGGAATAATTGCGGGTGTATTGGTAGGTTTTGGTTTTGACTGGGCTATGGAAAACTGGTTGGGAATAAGAACAAAACCTTGGGGTCTTATGTTTTTCTTCTTAATAGGAATAATAGCTGGTTTTAAAAACGCCTACGTTGACCTCAAGAGAGTAGAAAAAAATTTAAATTCTTCTGAAAAAGAAGGAGAGAAGGACTCCGAGTAGATTTTGAGACAGACTAAAGACTGCCGAAGGAATTGCGGAAATTTTTGAAAAATACTTAACCGCTAAGACGGCTGATAGTCCCGAGTTTTGCATTCCAACTTCTATGGAGAGAGTCTTAGCCTTTTTATGGTCTAAACCTGCTATCAATCCAAAAAGGTATCCGAGAATAAATCCCAAAATATTGTGAAGTAAAACGATAGCGATAACTAAAAGGCTTATCTCCTTTAAAGCTTCCGAGTTGACGGCAAAAATCGTGGCTATTATAACCGAAATGGAAAAAACGGCAACCAAGGGAAGAAACCTTTCAACGGAGTAAACCCTATCTCTGAGAAATGTCCTTAAAATCATCCCTAAAGCGACCGGAAGAACTACAATCTTGAGAGTGGTTTCTACCATTGACAGAAAAGGAACTTCAACGTATTTACCAGCAAGGAGGTATGTCCACAGAGGTGTAAGCAATGGAGAAAGAAGCGTAGATGTTACGGTCATTGAGATTGAGTAAGAAAGGTCTCCCTTTGAAAGGTAAGTAATTAAGTTTGAAGCAGTTCCACCCGGAGCTGAACCTACTAAAACAACTCCCACAAATAATTCAGGCGGGAGTTTAAAACTCGTTGAGAGTACATAAGCGGAAAGAGGCATTATCGTAAACTGAAGGAAAGCTCCGTAGAGAACTATGATAGGCCTTTTTGCAATGTTCCGAAAATCTTCAAGGGTCAGCGTAATTCCCATGGAAAGCATTATTATTACTAAAAGCGGAACGATAAACTCTTTAAGACCTTTGAATACTTCAGGAAAAAAGATTCCTCCGATAGAAAAAAGGGATAGGATTAACAGAAATGTTAAATCCCTCATTACCCGAGAATAAGCCTGTATAGAAAAATAAGAGGAGGCATTATTATACTTTGGAGAACACCGGTAAATAAAAGAGCGGTAATTATTAGAAAACCGTATTGTTCAAATCTATAAAACATCTCCCAGTATCTGTACGATAGAAAACTCATAAGAGCTTTACTGCCGTCGAGAGGTGGAATGGGAATGGCGTTAAAGAGTCCTAGAACAAGGTTAATGAGAACTACTTTGGCACTGAAAATCATAAGAGGGATTATTAAAAATTTTCCTACTTCCGGAGGAACTAAAGGGAGAATTTCCCTTAAAAACCTATTAAAAATACCAAAGGATATAGCAAGTATAAAGTTGGCGGCAACTCCCGCAATCGAAACCAAGAACATTCCCTTTCTTAAATCCCTGAAATTAGCGGGATTTATGGGAACCGGCTTTGCCCATCCGAAAACTATAGGAGAACCTATCAGCATTAAAATTCCCGGCAATATAATAGTACCGAGTAAATCTATGTGAGGTATGGGATTTATTGTGAGTCTTCCTGCTTCCTTGGGTGTGTAGTCTCCCATCTTATAAGCGACCCAACCGTGAGCAACTTCGTGCAGGATTACCGCTATCATTAACGCGGGTATTGTAAGAATCAGCTCTTCTGGACTTGCAAACATTAACCTTTAATTGTATAGCAATTGTAATCCTTATGCTATGTGCTAAATTCATATTTCTATGGGAAAGGAGGATAAAGAACTAACTCCTATGCTCGCTCAGTATCACTACTTCAAAAACCAATATCCCGACTGCCTTTTACTTTTCAGGTTAGGGGATTTTTACGAGCTATTTTACGAAGACGCGGTAGTAGGTTCAAAGGAACTGGGACTAGTTCTTACTTCAAGACCCGCCGGAAAAGGAAGAGATAGAATTCCGATGTGCGGAGTTCCCTACCATTCGGCCAACAGCTATATAGCTAAATTAGTAAACAAAGGCTACAAAGTGGCAATATGTGAGCAGGTTGAAGACCCGTCTAAAGCTAAAGGAATAGTAAAAAGAGAGGTTATCAGGGTTATTACTCCCGGAACATTTTTCGAGAGGGAAACGGGAGGATTGGCTTCCCTGTATAAAAAGGGAGGGTATTACTACGTAGCTTACCTTAATTTATCCATCGGAGAGTTTATAGGTGCAAAGGTAAAAGGAGATGAACTTATAGACTTCCTTTCCAAGTTCAACATAAGGGAGATAATTTTCAAAAAGGGAGAGATTTTACCTGCCGAGCTTGAGAAAATACTGAAAGTCTATTTAACCGAGGTTGAAGAAGATTTATTCAATGAAGGAAAGGAGGAAATTCTGAAGAATTTCGGAGTTATAAATATAAGGGCTTTCGGATTTGAAGAAGATACCTTCCTTTATCCTCTCGGCGCTGTTTACAGGTATGCGAAGTTAACCCAGAAAAGTTTCACACCGCTTATTCAAAAACCTAAACCTTACAGAGATGAAGGGTACGTTAAACTCGATTTGAAAGCAGTAAAGGGTCTTGAACTTCTTGAAAGCATAGAGGGTAGAAAGGATTTATCTCTTTTCCGAGTTATAGACAGAACACTCACGGGAATGGGAAAAAGAAGATTAAAGTTCAGACTACTGAATCCTCTAAGAAGTTTGGAAAAGATAAGGAAAATCCAAGAGGCTGTAGAAGAACTTATCGAAAATAGAGAACTGCTTTCGGAAATCAGAAGATTCTTAGACGGCATTGCGGACTTAGAGAGACTGGTTTCCCGTATAAGTTCCAATATGGCAACTCCGCGGGAACTTATACACCTTAAAAATTCCCTAAAAAGATTGGAAGAGATCAAAAACATCTTAAGTGAACTAAAATCTCCGTTA
>QNXQ01000037.1 GCA_003978875.1 Aquifex sp.
CGGACGAAGGAGCGAATCCCGAATGGATAGCCGCCGATATGCTATCCCAAGCGGAGCACGATGAACTCGCGGCTTCTATACTCTTGACCCCTTCGGAAGAACTTGCCGGCAGAGTAAAAGAAGAAGTTTACAAACTTTTGAATACCCTTGAAAGAAAAGAAATAGCGGAAAGTTCCTTAAATAACTTCGGAACTATATTCATAGTCAAGGACTTACATCACGCCTGCGAAGTAGCGAATTACATAGCACCAGAACATTTAGAAGTTATGACGAGGGAACCTTTAGCGCTTCTGCCCGAACTAAAACACGCAGGAGCTATATTCCTCGGAGATTACACCACCGAGCCTTTGGGAGATTACGTTCTCGGTCCCAATCACACACTTCCCACCGGAAGAACGGCAAGATTTTTCTCACCCTTGGGAGTTTACGATTTCATAAAACGCTCTTCAGTCCTGTACGTATCAAGGGAAGGTTTTGCGAAAGTTGCCGACCCGGCTGAGAAAATAGCGGAAGCAGAAGGGCTCACAGCTCACGCCCTCGCCGTGAAGATAAGGAAAAAATGAAAATAATCAGTCTTCTCAGTTTTCTCCTCTTCCTGACTATAATTTCCTGTGCCCCTAAAGTATGTCCCGATGGAAATGAACTCCTCAGCAAGGTAATACGAAAACCTCCCGAAAAAGTAAAGTTATACGGATACATCAAAGGCGGGTATTTAAGAGTTCCTTTTTTAATTGAAAAGAAGGGTAATGAAGAAACAATTAAGGTTCCTCAGCCGGGTTTAGTTGTTAGCTCTTCTTTTTTCTGCTGGAACAGTATGTGCTTTGACCTTCCCGTATCACCGATGAATATAATCTACGGCTATTTTCCTGGAAATTACAAAGTTGTAAACTGCGGAGGTGAAGTAATACTCCGCTCAGAAGACGGAAAAGAAATTATTCTCTCCAAAGGTAAACTAAAGGCGTTTAAATATAAAAGGATGAAAATTCTTTACGGGGAAAAATCGCCAGAAGGGTATTATAAAAATTTAACAATTATTCTCGGGAATATGAGGATAAAAATCTTTGTAGAGGGGAAATTATCATGGGAAATTTAAATGTGGTTGCTGTAGGTGGAGGGACAGGGCTTTCATCCCTCCTCAGAGGTTTAAAAAAGGAAGTAGGAAGGGCTATATCCGACCTTAGTGCGGTTGTTACAGTTGCGGATAGCGGAGGGAGTACGGGAAAACTCAGAAAGATATACAACATCCCTGCTCCGGGAGATATAAGAAATTGTATAGTCGCCCTTTCGGAAGCAGAAGAACTTATGCAAAAGCTTTTCCAATACAGGTTTAAAGGGGACGGTCTCCAAGGACACGCTTTCGGAAACTTCTTCTTAACAGCCCTTACCGATATAACGGGGAGTTTCCTAGAAGCAGTAAAACTTACCTCAAAAATCCTGAAAACCAAGGGAAATATAATTCCTTCAACAGATGAAAACGTAAACCTGGTAGCGGAGTTCGACAACGGCGAAACAATTAAAGGGGAAGAGGAGATAACCGAATACGGAAAGAAAGGCCATAAGATAAAAGAGATATGGCTTGAGCCGCAAAACCCTAAAGCTCCCGAAGAAGCGCTGGAGAAGATTTCACAGGCCGATGTTATAGTAATAGGACCGGGAAGTCTCTTTACGAGTATTCTTCCCAATTTTCTCGTTCACGATATCAAAGAAGCGATAAAAGATAGCAACGCCCTTAAGATTTTCGTGGTGAACGTAATGACACAACCCGGAGAAACCGATAACTTTACCGCCTATGACCATGTTCAAAAGTTCCTTGAATTTTCAGAGCTCGATAAAGTTGACGTTGCAATAGTAAATACAAAGATGCCTTCGGATGCTCTTCTCAGAAAGTATCTCGAGCAAAACCAAGAACCAGTAACTCCTGATATAACAAAAATAGCAAAGGAAGGCATCACGGTCTATGCGGAAGACTTAATAGGAAAAACAGGGGACTTTGTAAGGCATGACCCTCAAAAACTTACATCTTTGATTGTTAAAATACTTGAGAATGAATTACTTTCTAGAATTTGATACTTCGAAGCTTTCTGAAAACGAAGCCCAGGTAATTGTATGCGGCAGCGGTATAGCAGGATTAGCCACAGCCCTGTATCTCAAAGAAATAGGGCTGAATCCCGCAATTATTACAAGGGGAATAGGTAATACTTACTTCTCACAGGGAGGAATAGCAGGGGCAGTCCTTCCGGACGATAGTCCATATCTTCACTACTGTGATACTTTGAGAGCCGGAAGATATCTAAATCATGAAATACATACCAGGATTCTTACCTATGAGGGAGTTCTCAGGATAGTAGACCTCGAGAGATGGGGGGTTGATTTCGATAAGAAAGATGGCTTTTACGAAACCACCCTCGAGGGAGGGCATTCAAAACCCAGAGTTCTCAAGGTAAAAGACTATACTGGGCGGGAAATATACACAAAGCTTCTAAATAAGGTCGAAGAATACAAAATACCGGTAATTGAAGGAGAACTTCAGGAAATCCTTATAAGGGAAAACACGGTTCAAGGAATACTTTATGCAAAAGACGGCTCGCTGAATTTTGTGAGGACTGCTTTTGTCGTTCTTGCTACCGGCGGAGCAGCATCCATGTATTACTACACATCCAATCCAAAAAAGGTGAGAGGAGACGGTATAGGAACAGCCTTCAGGTCAGGAGCTAATGTAAAGAACCCGGAGTTTATTCAATTCCATCCCACGGTGCTGGAAAATTCGAATCTACTCATTTCAGAAGCAGTAAGGGGAGAGGGAGCAATTCTTGTGAACGATAGAGGTGAAAGATTTGTAAATGAACTCCTACCCAGAGATGAAGTCGCAAGGGCTATATATCGACAGCTAAAGGAAGGCAGAAAAGTTTTTCTCGATTTTTCTCCTTTGGTAAAAAAAGGAATAAAACTGGAGGAGAGGTTTCCCACTATATACGGTTTCTTAAAGGAAAAAGGATTGAATCCTTATACCGATTTAATTCCGGTCAATCCAGCAGCCCATTACTATATAGGAGGAATAGAAGTAGATGACAGGGGGAGGACTGCAGTAAACGGGCTTTACGCGGTAGGAGAATGCAGTTGTACAGGCGTTCACGGAGCAAACCGCCTTGCATCCAACTCTTTACTCGAGGGAATAGTTTTCGGATTCAGAACTGCCTATCAAATAGCGTTGGAAACAAAACTCTACAAAATATCGAAAACTCATTTCAAAAATGAAAGAAAGGGTAATTCAAAACCATCTTTCGGTATAGAAGAACTCAAGAAGCTGATGTGGGATAAGGTAGGATTGGAAAGGAACGAAAAGGATTTAAGTGAAGCAAAGGAAATTCTATCCAAATGGATTAAGGAATCCGTAAACTGGGAACCGACATTTTCAAACAGGCAGCTACTCGATATACTCCTGGTTGCACTCTGTACGGTAGAAGGAGCTCTGAGCCGAAAGGAAAGCAGAGGAGTCCACTTCAGAAAAGATTGCCCTTACGAGAGAGATACATACCGCAGGGATACGGTAATAACCAGAGAGAATTATTTAGAAATCTTAAATCTGTTTTAACTGTGCGATTATCAAGATACATTGTTTCGATAGAGAGGTAAGTTTTAGTCTTTTTTTCCACTCCCAATACTTTATAGAGAAGTTCTCTTATCTCCCTCAATTCTTGCTTTACTTCTTTGATTTCTTCTCTTATATGGGTCCCAGAGCTGCTATGCTTACAAAAAAGCTCAAATTTAAAGGTTCAATGATTACCGCAATGAAGTATATGAGTGCCTTTGAAGAAAGTTTAAGACTCATGTTGAAAGTTCCTACTGAATGGAACGAGTAAATTTATATAAAAGGTATGGATTTTAAACTTCTCGACAATTTCTTTGATTGCGTTGTAATAATAGATAAAAATAGGAAGGTATTGTATGCAAATAAGAGTGCGAAGGAAGTCCTCAAAATTAAAGAAGGTGAAAGCTGTTTTGGACTCTTTTCGATATGCGAGAACTGTCCTATGGAACTCGTTGAGGAAGAAGGCAAAGGTATTCAGGTTTATGATGTCAAATCCCTAAGGGATGGTAAGCATTTCTGCCTGAGTATGACTCCATACATGGAAGAAGGGGAGTTCAAAGGTGTAGTAGAAGTCTTCAGAGATGTAAGTAGGGTTATATTTTATATGGAGGAAGTAAAAAGACAGAAAGAGTTTACAGAAGTAATCCTAAATTCCATATTCGAAGCCATACTTGTTCTGAGTGAAGATAAAAAAATCCTCCTTGCTAATAAGGTTGCCTCAAAACTTCTATGTATCGATGAAAAACCGGAGGGAAAAAGCTTAAAAGAGATTTTTGGGGCGGATATAACCCATTATCTTGAAGCTGGTAAAAGAACCGATATATATATAAATACTCCTTGTGGAAAACAAAAAGCATCTGTCTTACTTTCAAAACTCGGAAAGGGGGAGGGTTATGTTCTCTCTTTATACATAATTCCCGAGCTTCTTAGTTTTAAGGAAAAAGAGTTTGAGATATTAACAAAGAGTCCTAAATTCCTTAAAGTTTTAGATACCGCAAGAACGATAGCGGATAGTAACGTAAACGTTCTTATAGAAGGTGAAACAGGAACAGGGAAAACCCTTCTGGCAAAGTATATACACTTTCTATCAAACAGGCGAGAAAAACCTTTCGTTTACGTTAACTGTGCAGCAATTCCTGAAACTCTCTTAGAAGCCGAACTTTTCGGATACGTTAAAGGAGCTTTTACAGGAGCTGTAAGGGATAAACCCGGAAAGGTAGAAATAGCGGATGGAGGAACACTATTTCTCGATGAGATAGCTGAACTTCCTCTTCACCTTCAAGTTAAACTTTTACATTTTATTCAGGATAAAGAATTCGAAAGGATAGGGGATATTAAAACCAGAAGGGTAAACGTGAGAATTATAGCTGCTACCAACAAAGATTTGAGGAGACTCGTAAGGGAAGGTAAATTTAGGGAAGATTTATACTGGAGATTAAACGTAGTGAGTATAAAAATCCCACCGCTAAGGGAGAGAAAGGAAGATATACCTATCCTCGTAAAAAGCTTTATCGAGAAGTTTTCTAAACTTCACCAAAGACCTGTAAAGGGTATTTCATCGGAAGCAATGAAGATACTACTATCCTACGATTATCCCGGCAATGTTAGGGAACTCGAAAATATAATAGAGAGGGCTATCGTAATCAGCTCGGGAAACTACATATTACCTCAAGACTTGCCTGAAGAGTTGCAAACACCCTCTGATAATATAAAAGACGAAAATGATGAAATCGCAAAAATTAAGGAAGCCTTAGAGTTGGCCAATGGTAATAAAACACTTGCAGCAAAAATTTTAGGAATACACAGAACAACACTCTGGAGAAAACTAAAAGAGTACGGCTTATCTTAATGCATTATTTGCACAACTCCTTTATATCCTCTAAGTAAACTTTTATCATTTTCAGATAACTCTTATACCTTTCACAGGAAATTTCTCCCTCCTTTACAGCTTCCTTTACAGCACACTCGGGTTCATTAGTGTGAGTACAATCAGGATATTTGCACTGGTAGGCTAAAAATTCCCTGAAGTACTTTCTTATCTCTCTCCATTTTATAAACATCGTAGCTTCTACCTTTGAAAATCCAGGTGTATCTCCAATAAAAGAACCCTTACCGAAAGGAATTAACCTCACACCAGTAGTAGTATGTCTTCCTCTTTCAGTCTTTTCACTCACTTCTTGGGTTCTCAGCTGAGTGCCTGTGAGTTTTGAGAGTATAGAACTTTTACCCACACCCGACGGACCTGCAAGTATACAGATAAAACCTTCAAGATAATTTACTAAGTTGTCTATCCCCTCCGAAAGTTTTGCACTTACCTTTAAAACGTCATATCCTGCATTTTTATAGATATTTATCCAATAATCGAGTTCCTTTCTTTCCTCTTCATCCAATATATCTACCTTGTTAAAAACTATTACAGGTTCAACTCCGAAATACTCGTATACCACGAGAAGATTATCCAGAAGGTAATTATTAAATTCCGGCATTTTCAAGGTTTGGACGACTATAATTCTATTTACATTGGCAACCCTTGGCCTAATTAGAAGGTTCTTTCTTTCTTCAACCTCTTCTATTGCAAAAGTGTTTTTATCTATAACCTCTCCCCATACGTAGTCCCCAGCGTAAATTTTAGTTTTTTTCAAAACCTTTCCCCTCGGAATACCCCTGTAAGTTTCTTTATCGTCAAGGGTATACACCTCTATCATTTGGGCTTCTCTGTCTATAACTATCGCCCTTTTCAAATCCTTTTTCTTCCCCATCATTTATACCTCTTTCTCAAGTTCAGTTATTGCCCACTTTAGTGTATCTATAACGTAGTTAATTTCCTCTTCTTTTATCACTAAAGGCATCATAAGTACCATAACATCTCCGAGAGGCCTTAAAAACACTCCCTTTTCCCTGCATTTGTAAGCCACTTTAAACCCTGTTCTTTCACCGTAAGGGAATGGTTCTTTCTTTTCTTTATCCTTTACAAGTTCTATTCCCGCCATAAAGCCAAGCTGTCTGACATCTCCCACGTGTTTCAGTTCCCAAAACTCTTCAAGTCTTTGACTTAAAAGCTTTATTTTGGGTTGTAATTTTTCTAAAGTTTTTTCCTCTTCAAATACTTCTAAATTTGCAAGAGCTACAGAACAAGCAAGGTTATTTCCGGTGTAGGTATGGCCATGATAAAAGTGTTTAGCTTCTCCAAATTCTCCTAAGAAGGCTTCAAATACTTCATCGGTAGTCAGCGTTGCAGCTAAAGGTAAATACCCTCCTGTTATTCCTTTACCTAAACACATGAAGTCGGGAGTGACGTTTTCTTGCTGACAGTAAAACATAGTTCCCGTTCTTCCGAAACCTGTAGCCACTTCGTCTACTATCATGAGTACTCCATACTTTTTCGTAAGTTCTCTTACTCCCTTTAAAAAGCCTTTCGGGAAAGGTAACATTCCAGCAGCCGCCTGTATTCCAGACTCAAGAATAATAGCAACGATATCGTCCCTTGATTTCAAAATTTCCTCCAGCTTCATAAGAAGGTCAGCCGTGCATTCAGAAGAAAGGCTTCCGTATACCTCCTTGCAGTAAAGGTAAGGAGAAGGGAGCTTTATAGTTTTAAAGAGTAAATCTCTGTAGGTGCCGTGGAATAGCTCTATACCGCCTACACTTACAGCCCCTACAGTATCACCGTGATAAGCTTCGGATAAAGTTATAAAAACGTTTTTTCCATCAATTCCCTTATTCCTCCAGTAGTGATAAGCCATCTTGATTGCTATCTCTACAGCTTCAGCTCCATCCTCGGAGTAGAAAACCTTTGTCAATCCATCTGGAGCTATCTCAAGGAGCTTTTTAGCCAAAAGGATAGCGGGAACATTTGAACTTCCCAATGTAGTTGTATGAGCTACCTTGCAGAGCTGTTTCATTATTGCATTGTTGAGTTTTGGATGATTGTGACCGTGAACATTACACCACAGCGATGATATAGCATCTATATATTTTTTGCCGTAGATATCCCAGAGATATACACCTTCTCCCCTCTCAAATATTAAATTTTCTTCCTCTCGATAAACTTTCATCTGAGTAAAAGGATGCCAAAAATACTCTTTATCCCACTTTTCCAACATTTTAGGGTCTAAATCCCACATACTAATATTCTCATAAAGTTGATAGAATATCTCAATACCGATGAAAGAAAAGCTGGAAAGGGTTTGTTCTGTAATAGAAATTTATCTTGGAGATATATTTGGAAGGATAAGAGTCTATAGAGAAGATAATAATTTCCTGATACCCTGGGGTTTTACCGTAATAAATGTAAGGGCTTTTGAGGAAGATGAAATATATATAGATATTAATTCGCCCGTTGCCTTAAACGTAAAACCCACCAAGGATTTAATGAAATTCCTTTTAGCGGAAAATGCGAATATTAAGATGGCTTCTTTTTTTACCGAGTTTGAAAAGGGATTTATGGATATTATTTTAGGTATAAAGGTAAGATATCAGGATTTATCGAGAGAACTCTTAAAATTTCTGGTTTTAAATATAGGTAATTTAGCTAACGAATACGGTAGGGAAATAATAGCAGTTTTTGGTGGTATCTCTTTCAAAGAATACTTGGAAAGGAAAAAGGCAGAACTACCATACACCGGAGAAAAACTCTTTCAAGAAAAGATTAATATAAACGGATATCTTCTGCTTCTTGAAGTTTATACCAAAGGAGACGAGTATACGCTCCTTTGTAGGGAAGAAGGAAAATCCTCCGCATTAATAAAAGCAAAAAGGAAAACCCAAAATATCTATGAGGTGCTTAAATTTATGGAGCAGGTAAAAGAAACTCTTGAAAGCAAGAATTTTTCAAATCTCCGAAAGCTCCTCAATCCCTTTGAAGTTAACTTTTTTGAACTTTATTCTGTATTTGTAAAAGGAAAAGATTTAAAAAAGTTGAAAAATCTTGAGATGGAAATAAATAAGCTTCCCATTCTTCTTATAAACGGAAAAATTTCGTATGAAGAGTATAAAAGGAGGATTAAGGAAATAGAGAGAGAAATCGGTTTATCTTGAGGAAAAATTACAAATGTCAACAAGAGGACAATATTTACAAACAGGTTTTTTTCTGCAAAATTCTTTACAGTGAACGTCTATAAGAGCGTGAAACTCCTTGTAAATTTCTAAATCTTTCGGAAGGTTTCTTTCAAAGAGTTCCTTAATTTCTTCGTAAGAACCTTCTATATTCCAGAGCCTCATCAGCAATCTTTTTGTATACGCATCAATCACAAAAGATAATCTGTCCAGTGCATAGAGTAAAATAACATCCGCTGTTTCCCTGCCGATACCTTTTATCTTTAAAAGTTCTTCTCTCGAAATGTTTTTTAAATCATCTATATTTCTGAAAATTTCTACAAAGTTTTTTAAATAAACAGCTTTTTGTTTATAGAAGCCCGAAGGTTTTATAAGCTCTTTAAGTTTTTCTAAGGGAATTTTCCTCATACCTTCAAAACTCAAGGCTTTAGCTTTTTTCAAATTCCCGAGAGCTTTTTCTACATTTCTCCAGCTTGTATTCTGGGTCAGGATAGCTCCTATTACTATTTCTTCTCTCGGATTAGTTTTATGAATAGTGTGATATTCATAGTCTACAGGCCACCAGTTCTGCTTACCATAGAATTCAAATAATTTTTTATATAGATTTATGAATTCTCCTTCACCAATTCCAGACATCCAAACCCTTGATACCTTCTGAAGCCTATGCCGTATTTATAGATTTCATTCAATACGTAAGGATCTCCTTCCAGGGTAAAAGTTCCCTGATAGGCTACTATTTTTATGACCTTTTCCGAATCGTTATGTCCTACAAGATGTTTTACAACCGCTTTTTTTCCGTTTTGATGGGAAAACTTTAAATCCGGAAGGCCGTTAAATATACATCTGAGGGAAAATCTAAGTTCATTGGTAAAAACACCATCATCGTAGACTATAAAGGCATCGTTATTCGCTTTTAACTTTTCGGGAAGAACCGGATGCTTATCTTTATTAACTACGACTATCGGAGAAAGGGTTCTGAATTTTTGCCTTTCCGAAGATATAACTTCTTCTTCTATCATTTCACTTTTTAATATTTTCATTGAACCGTTTATATACCTTCCTTTATATTCTTTGAAACTCTTAAGACCGTTGTAGAAACGAACGAAAAAATCGGGACTTCCTGAGGAAACAGTCAGAATTGCTCTTCCATTGTTAAAAATCCTCTCACCATCCACTTTTATATCTCCGAAAAAAACGCAAAAGGTAAAGGGTTTAAATTTATCCTTCATAAATAGTTTAGTGCAGTAATCAGCATCCTCTTGTTCGAGAACTTTTTTTATAAACGAAAGGAAAGAGCGCCTGTAGAATATTGATACCTCTTTAGGCACCTCTAAGTAAACCTTAACTCTCATAACTCAGCCCCTTCCCTTGTTTTTATTATTTATTTTCCCTTTATTTTTTAACAATACATCTTTTATAATGTAATTTTGAGCTATATTTAGAATATTGTTTAAAGTCCAGTACAACACCAATCCCGCCGGAAAGCTTATAAATAAAAGGGTAAAAGCTATAGCTGTAATGTATCCAACTATAGCCTGTTTAGGGTCAGGTGAAGGAGTAAGCTTTTGCTGGAGTATCATAGTCAGTCCCATAAGGATAGGAAGCACGTAAAATGGGTCTTTATCTGCAAGGCTGGGAATCCAAAGGAAGCTACTTATTTTTAGGTCTACGGTAATTACTAAAACTTTATATAAAGCGAAGAATATGGGAATTTGAAGCAGTATAGGTAGACATCCGGACATGGGATTAAAGCCAGTTTCCGCGTAAAGCTTCATCATTTCCTCTTGCATTTTTACCGGGTCATCTTTGTACTTCTGTTTTATTTTTTCCATACGCGGTGCCAGTTCTTGGAGTTTTAGCATAGAGACAGTGCTTTTATATCCCAAGGGAAAGAGGATTATACGCACAAGAAGTGTAAGAACAACGATAGAAATAACCCAACTACCTGTGTGTTCATAAATCCAGTATAAGAACTTAAACAGAGGTTTTACTATTATCTTTAAAGTTCCCCAGTCCAGTGCATCTTCAAGACCGATATCCCTGAGCCTGGCATAATCCTTAGCACCGTAATACAGTTCCTTGGGAGAATCGTACAAGAACAGAGAAAGAGAAATATAATCGTTGTTGTAGTTTACCTTGTAAACGATATGCTTCTCGTAATCCTTAACACCTTTAAAGAAGTATCTGCTTTCCTCTCCTCCAAACTCAATATTTCCAGAAAGTTCCGTTATGCCCTTTAAATCTCCGATATCGAGCCTTACAACCTCACCGTTAATTTTTAAAATCGGCCCTACATGGGTGTAAAAAGCTTCATCATCCGGTGGAGTTCCTACATAAACCCAGAAGGGAGTTTTTAACCCCTTAACCTTAAACTCTATAGTTCCATTCTTATATGAAAGGATTTTTTTAAATTTCAATTCCTTGTGAATAATTTCAACACTGTTATTCCTTTTAACAACTTCGTAATCTCCAAAGTTTATCTTTCTGTCAATTTCGGGATTACCGGTAAATATTTCCAAGGGATATATCTTTAAATCCCTTTCTGCCCTTGAGATTACATCAAAACCGTACTTTCTGTCTATAAACCTTAATATTTTTCCTCCTTTTTTCGCTATTTCTAATGAATATTCTCCCAATTCTACAGAGACTTTATCTTTGTATTCCTGTTTTTCCCTGAATGTTCCGAGCATCAATTGAGGAACGTTTAAATTTTTATATTCCTCTTTTTTTTGTTCTTTTACAGTTTGCTTAGCTATTTCTGTTTGTTTAGGTTTAACGTACGTTGTGAGGAAAAGTTCATAAGCAAATATAAATACAAAAAGTAGTACTGTAAATATAAGAAATCTTTTCCAGAACTGGGATTCATTATCCATCATGGATAATCTACGCCTCCTTTAAAGAAAGGATTGCACCTCAAGATTCTAAGTAAAGCCTTTAAACTCCCCTTAACTACACCGTATTTTTCAACAGCCATAATAGCGTAATTTGAACAGGTGGGATAATACCTACAGGCGGGAGGATAAAGAGGAGATATTGTCTTTTGCCAAAGCTTTAAAAATAAGATTAAACCTTTTTTCATAACTTTATGGAGCCAATCTCTTTCTCCCCTTCTTTCTCCTTCTCGCTATTATTTTTCTTCCTGATTTAGTTCTCATCCTTGCAAGGAAACCACTCTTTCTTTTTTTCTTCTTTATGGATATATGCGGTTTTAATCCTTCTGTAACCATTCCAATATCCTCCTAGATAAAAGTATAAGGGAAAAAGAAGCAGAGATTAAACAACGAATAGAAGTATGAATGCTATTAGTAATCCGTATAGTGCGATTGTTTCTATAAATGCAAGTCCTATAAACATTAAAGTCTGTAATCTTCCACCTGCGTTGGGATTTCTAGCAACACCTTCTTGGGTTCCCCTTACAGCGTGTCCCATTCCAACACCTGCACCGAGCCCTGCAAGTCCAATAGCAAGCCCAGCTCCCAAGTAAAGGAGCCCCTTCTCTATTGAGGCTTCACCTTCTGCAGCCATTGCCAGAGCAGGCATCATTACTGTAAGTAATGTCAGTAACTTCTTCATCGCCTACCTCCTTAAACTTATTTGATTATAAGCGAAGCAGTATTGAGTTCGTCTATTATCTTACACAGGTAAGCAGAAGGATAGCAAGCCCACAAAATAAGCTCGTAATCTTTGTTTTCAACAAATTTTTTTACCTCTTCATGCAGAGGTCCAACTTTATATTCGACATTAGGAAAGTTCTCGGAACCTCCGTACTTTAACCACAATTCTTTTAGCTTCCTTTCTATTCTCCTTACAGATTCGCTTTTCACTTCAGGAGGTATAGGCATTCCAAAAGTTACACTTCCCCTCTCAAGATTAAATACATCTTCAAGAACAACTAGTATTTCCATCTGGGTTTGCAGTTTCTGGGTAAAATCCGTTGCGTATTTTACAGCCTTTTCACAATCAGAATAAGAATCTACCATCACCATAAGTACTTTCATATTAATGCTCCTCGTGGGCTACAGCACCTGCCAAGTAAACTACGGAAAGAATCATAAAGATGTAGGTCTGTATAAAGATTGCCAAGAATTTTATAGCTATTACGAATATAAGAACTACGGGAGATACTACTAAGGTAAAGGGATTCTTGATTACTAAACTGACAAGAGTGATGAGGAGAAGTGCTCCAGCTTTCATATTCGCGAACAATCTGAGAGATAGGGTAATAGGTCTGGCTATATGGGATATTACTTCAACTATAAAGAAGAATGGAGCCATAAGGGGTATAGGTCCCATAAAGTGTTTAAAGTAAGCAAATCCGTTTTCCTTTATGCCTTCATAGTGGTAGTAGAAGAAAACTAACAATGCTATAGCGAGGTTTGTATTTATATTTGCAGTAGGAGCTTCAAAACCGGGAACCATTCCCAAAAGATTTCCGAAGAAAACAAACAATCCAATTGTAGCAATTAAGGGAGTATATTTAAGCC
Organism: Aquifex sp.; assembly: GCA_003978875.1. Lineage (GTDB taxonomy): Bacteria > Aquificota > Aquificia > Aquificales > Aquificaceae > Aquifex. Next base: position 13,129 of record QNXQ01000037.1, read on the forward strand.
CTTTTTCTCCTATATTCTCGATGAGCATATTCCTGACAAATCTCAGGTATCCTTCCAACAACGCTTGATATTTTGTAGGTTTAAGGGAAGGTTTTCCTCCTTTTAAGATTACAGCAATAGCCACCGCAACAGCTATAAGTCCGTAAACCACGTGTGAATATTCCATTCCCCTTACCTCGTTTGCCTGATGGCTTAGAAGATTATAACATAAATTTCATGCTCGCAAAGAGGATTATTCCCTGTCTTGACGTCGATAAAGGGAGAGTGGTCAAAGGGGTAAAGTTTTTAAACCTAAGAGATGCAGGAGATCCCGTAGAAGTAGCAAAACGATACGAAGAAGAAGGTGCAGATGAACTGGTTTTCCTGGATATAACGGCTTCGGCGGAAGACAGAAACATTATGCTGGATGTTGTTAAAAATGTAGCGGAAACCGTGTTTATGCCCTTCACCGTGGGAGGGGGTATCAGAAATCTTGAAGATATGAGAAAACTTCTTGAATCTGGTGCAGATAAGGTTTCTATAAATACTGCCGCTGTTAAGAATCCACAGCTCATCTACGAAGGGGCAAAGAGATTCGGTTCCCAGTGTATAGTAGTCGCTATAGATGCAAAAAGAAAGGGAAATTCCTGGGAAGTTTATATACACGGAGGAAGAACTCCCACCGGTATAGATGCCGTAGAGTGGGCAAAAAAGGTAGAAAGTTTAGGAGCAGGAGAAATATTACTTACATCTATGGATAAAGATGGGACAAAAGATGGATACGACATTGAGCTAAACATAGCAATATCTGAAGCTGTAAGTATTCCGGTCATAGCTTCCGGCGGTGCAGGGAAAAAAGAACACTTCTACGAAGTTTTTAAAAGGACTAAGGTAGAAGCTGCTTTAGCAGCTTCCGTATTCCACTTCAGGGAAATATCCATTCCGGAGTTAAAAGAGTTCTTACAGAAAAAAGGTATCAACGTCAGACCTATTGACTGATATAAACAACACCTTTTCTTTTAACTATGCACTGGAAAGTTCTATCGGAAAAAAGTTTACCGGCTATATTAAGTGCTCTCTTTTTCGCAATTTCTTTATTTAAAACAGGGTTCTTTGAATGACCGTCTGCAATACCTATTATTTCTATTTTTTTAATTTTATTTAAAGTACTCAGCGTACCTATTACAGCCTTGAGATTTCCCAGATTTAAATCTCTTGTAGTAGTTTTTGCATATCCGAAAGAAAAAGAATAAACAAATTTTACGATTCTTACTTCATGTTTTTTACCTTCATTTTTATTTGATATTGTAAACTCGGCATAAGGATTTCCCAACCTACCAGTATGTTTTACGGTAACTATAAGTTTTTCCGATGGGTTTAGAGGCGGTACTGGAAATTTTATAATATTCGACGAAATTTCCAAAGGGTATACGGTCAAAACCTCCTTTATCAGTGGTTCTGAGCTTAAATATTTTTCTACTGTTGCGACTTCATCTACATAACCATTGTTAAAAGGAATTGCTAAAATCCAATCATTTTTTATCGGAGATTTTGTTCTTACGATTATCTTTGCGTTATCCTTTCCAGTCTTTATTTTCAAATCTATTCCTTTTAATTTCTCATACTTAGAGTTATAAATTATAGGGACATAAAGAATAACATCAGCCCTCCTGAATTTCTTTCCTATTTTTTTCTCAATTTTGAATTTTATTTCCACATCGTAATTCAAACCACATACGGCAAAGGCTTGAAAGAACAAAATAAAAAGGAGAATAATAAACATCTTTTCCCCTATTTCATTATAAATTCCTCGGATAGAATTTTTAGTTGCCCTTTTTCCCTTACTATATACATTCTTTTAATACCCTTATCCGCATAGCTGTCAGAATTATACTCCTGAAAAAACTCTACAAAGTAGGTGTTATCGTCTCTGGTCCAGATAAGCTCACACCTATGCAACAGCTCTCTGAAATTACTCGCTACCTTCATCGTGAACTTCAGGTACTTGAGCACTGCATGAGTGAGATTTTTAAAAAACTTGAAAAAGAGCAGCTCT
>QNXQ01000038.1 GCA_003978875.1 Aquifex sp.
ACAAGAACGGAACCAGGGATATAGGACTTATGCAGATAAATTCGTATTGGGTTAGAAAATACAATCTCAAAGAAGAATGGCTTTTTGACCCATTTTACAATGCAATGTGGGGAGCTTACATCTTGAGACTTTGCATAAATAAATTCGGGAACTCCTGGAAAGCAATAGATTGTTATAACAAAGGTCAGGCAAAAGCAAAGAACTGGAGTTCTTACACCTTCAGAGTTTGCAAAATCCTTTACGGAGGTGAAAAATGCGAAGGATTTTGGTTGGATTAATTATATTCAGTCTTTCTTTTGCCGATATCAGAAACTGGCTCAACAGTGCTGTCTATGAACTTGAATCAGGGTCCACAATAGATACGCAATCCCATAAACTTTACTATGGGGGAGGATTTAGACTTCGAACGAATGACTATTCTTTTCAACCTTTTACCGTTATCCCTCCGAAATTGCGTGCGGGTTGCGGAGGTATTGATCTGGTTTTTGGCGGATTTGGATATTTCCAACCTGAATATCTTGTGAAATTCGGAGAAAAGATAGTTCAACAAGCTCCCGCATTTGCTTTTAAGATAGCCTTAGAGACCTTTTGTCCGAGCTGTCAAAAAATAATGACCGAACTTGAAAACTTGGCAAATTTAATCAACAGTCTTTCTCTAAGTTCATGTCAAATAGCTTCATCACTTGCTGACTTTACAAGTACAAAGTTGAGAGAACACGTAGGAAATATAGATGTAGCTTCGGGAATTTATAACTCTATCTTGAAAGCAAAAGAAAAAGTAATGCAAAAAACAAGTTTACAAATTCTCAAGGAAGCTATAAATAACGGTGCTACAAAGAAAGAGATAATAAGGCTAATACTGAGAATAAGAAATCGAGGAAAAAATCCCGTCAGCCTGGCTGAAGATGTTATGCTGGAACTCGCAAGAAATAGGAGGGCAAGTCAACTTTTTACCGATGCAACGATAAGACAATTTGTTAAAAAAGTTTTCGGGGATGTAGAAATTACAATTCCCGACAATTCTGAAGAGGACATAACGGTAAATGTTATTAAACCTGAAAGGAAATTGGATATTGAAAACTTAGTTGCGGGAAATGGGCGTACAATTGTATGTATAACGCCTTCTTGTAAAAGTCTAAAGGCTGAAATTGTGGATCCTCAGCTTGATTCTATAGTAAACAAAATTATTGCCAGAACACCACTGGATACAAAAGAACTTGAATTTCTTGCAATGTTTCCTTTTCCCGCGTATAAACTTCTCAATTACCTTTCAACATCACCCGGTCTTTTAAATGTTCTTAAGGAAGATTTATCCAAGTGGATGGCCTATGAGCTTACTAAGCACATCTTGTCTCAGCTTTCCTTCCATTACTCTGCGACTTTGATTGAACTGATGGGTTCAAAACTTATCAGTAAGAATAGTAGGGAAGAGCTTAATATTTTCCTAAGAATGTTTAACGAAAACATATCAAAAGCTTACCGGAGAATTCAATTAAATCAAAAAGCTATAATTGACAAAATTAAAAATGGTTTAACCCTTGTAGAGGAATTTGAGAAAATTTCTGCAAAATATTACCTTACAAATCCCGCTTATAGCTCATATTTATTCTGGCAAACATCAGGGATAGTATTGAAATGATAGGAAAGGGGAAGGAAGTTAGGAATTTTGCAATATGTTTATAATTTCGCTTGCTTTCTGTGAGGATAAATCCTCTATTTTTCCGAACTTTCGTTCAAATTCCCTCTCATCAATATTCCTTTTCCTGAGAAGGTCTTTTATAAAGGCTTTTTGTTTTTCCGTTGCAGGCCTGCTATCGTTTACTTGTATATCCGCTTTTTCTTCATCAATAAACATATCAGAAAGTCCCGTCAGTTGAATAACCCCGTAAACCCACGCACGCTTGAATGCCATGGCAAGTAGCATATCCATAGACCAGTCCTTAGCTTTTTTCTCATCTTTTGAACATATTCTTGAAGAAATAACTTCTTTATTTAGAAGCTTACTTCTTAACTTCAACGTTACCTTAAAACCTATCACATTTCCGTTTCTGTCCCTTATTTCTTCATCTTTTCTTTCTACAACCTCAATTCCCGTCAAATATGCAAGTTGATCGGCGCCTGCTTTCGTAAGAATATCTTGTTTAGCTCCTTTAAAAGGTTTGTCGTAATGAATCCCCTTCTTTAGTTTCCTCTTAATTTCCCTTTTAGCTCTTTGAAGAATTTCAAGACCGTCGGAGATTCTGGAAATAACTTCCTGATAGTCATTGATGCTCAGAAAAGAATTTTGATTTTGTTCAAACCTGACCAGAACCTTTTCCATAACCCATACCTCCTAAAAGTTAATATACCATGCATGTATAATTTTGTCAAGATTAATGACATAACCTTTTGAGAATTTGCCGAAATATTGCCGAAATATACATTAGTGGATGTTTATGAATCCTTTGGAAAATTTTTACAATACATATTTATGGATTTATGTAGTATTTGGAAAGTATTGATTTTGACAGAATTGGATATTTAATATTCAGACAACAAGTCGCCCTTACAAGGCGGAGGTCGCGGGTTCGAGTCCCGCCCCGCCTACCATTTAATTATTTCCTAACAGGGTAGCTAATTAATACAACTTCTTTTTCTAAGCAGTTTAAAATTTCCTTTAGGTTTTCCCTTTTAATAAAGTAAACTCTTCCCCCAAAAGGATTCCCCATTTCCTTTAGAGGTGTTATCCTTACATATCCTATTTCTTTTCCGGAAACGTATCCGGTTATGTAATTTGGGTCATCACTCCAGCAAAGCTCTGCGACAACACCACAGTAAAGATTTTTTGTTGTAAGGGCAAGTGCATCGACTGTTCGCAAAGTATAACCCTCTGCAAGGAGTATCTCGGCAACTGTTTCTCTATTTTCCCAGTCAAAATGAACTGTTCTTATACCTCTCTCTTTATCCGGTTCTAATCTTTCACCCGTTTCTATGTCCATCAATACTGCTCCTCTCATGTTTCCTCCTTTAGGATTTGCTCCCTTGGAGAGAATGTCTATAGCTTTTTTGGCTATTTCTTCCCTTATTCCCTGCTGAATAAGTTTCTTTACGGCAAACTCTCGGGCGGATTTTACATCCAAAAAGTTAAAGCTGTTTATTTCTAGGTTAAAGGAAATTTTCTTAAATTCTTTTACTTCTTCTATCTTTATATTCATAAAATCAAAATCCGAAGGTCTTTTTACGAGTTCTTTAATAACCTTTTCGATTTCTTCTTTATTAACAATCCTTTCCGCACCAGATACGTGTTTTCCTTCCTTCTGAGCGCGCATACGTATGCTGAAGAGTCGCATAATAAAGATTATGGCGATAATTAAACCGTACAAAGGAATTTACCCTAAAATCCATAAAAGTGTTTACCTTTCGGAAAACGTTGTAGTTATAGGAGATGTGGAAATAGGTGAGGACTCAAGCGTATGGTTTGGAACTGTAATCAGAGGTGATGTGAATTACATAAGAATAGGAAAAAGAACAAATATTCAGGATAACTGTGTGGTACACGTAACTCATGATACTCATCCCACAATAATAGGAGACAATGTAACGGTAGGTCATGGAGTGATATTACACGGTTGTATTCTCCACAACAATATTCTTGTAGGAATGGGAGCTACCATAATGGACGGTGTTGAAATAGAAGATTATGTTCTCGTTGGAGCGGGAGCTCTGGTAACTCCCAATAAAAAAATACCTTCTGGTGTTCTGGTCGCAGGAGTACCTGCAAAAATAGTAAGAGAACTAAGGGAAGAAGAAATAAAACTTATAAAGGAATCTGCGGAAAACTATGTGAAGTACAAAAATGAGTATCTTAAACAGTCATCTTGACACTACCGTTCTTTTCCTGTCTTTGATAATATCGTCGTAAGCCCATTTTTTTAGAATCCTTTGAATTTCCTCTTCCGCCAAGGATGGCTTATCATACAATCCCTTCTCTTCTCTCTGTTTCTGAGCTTCGTATAGAATTATTCCTGTTGCAACAGACACGTTCAAGCTTTGTGCCATTCCGTACATTGGAATAACGATTTTTTTATCGGCTATTTCTAAAACCCATGGTGAAACTCCCTGGAGTTCATTTCCTACAACGATTACCGTAGGTTTTGTATAATCAACTTCCCTAAAATCAATCGAATCTTCTGATAGCCAAGTTGCAACTATTTGAAAGCCTTTGCTTTTAAATTCCTTTAATTTTTGTACGGGATTATCTACCTTTTCTATAAATAACCATTTGTGAGAACCCTGAGTTACACCTTCACTGATTTTTGCTTTTTTCCCTTCCGCGTGATAGTAGTAAAGATACAAAACTCCTACAGCATCGCAAGTCCTCACGATAGCAGAAAAGTTGTGTTCGTTTTTAACGTTGTCGGCAAATACTATGAGGTCTTTTTGTCTTTTTTGTAGAACTTCTTTAAGTCTCTTTAGTCTCTTTTCCAAAACAAGGTATTCCATCAAGATAAAATTTAATTCATATCTAAAACCTGAATTGAAAATGCCGATTTTATAAAGTGTATGAGGATAAAGGAAAAACTAAAGCAGATTAAAGACAAGGTGAAGAATCCCTTCAACATAGAAGGTCTTGAAGAAGACTTTTTAGAACTGGAAAGTTTAATAAAGGAAACCTCGAAAGAAGAATTAAGAATGATTTATAAAGATTATGAGGAAGTTAAGAAACTTCTGAGAAGGAATGTGGAAATATTGAAGAGACTTTACGAGGTGAAATAAATGTTTGGTAGTAGCTTGAACATAATAGCTCAAGCTCTCGAAGTTTACAAAAAAGCTATTGATGTTAGAAACAGGAATATAGCTAATGCACAAGAAGAGAACTACGCTCTTGAAGACCCTATAATACAAAGTGATTTATACTCAGGAATAACCCTTCAGGAAGTTAGAAGATTACAGAATTTCAACTTCATAAATTTAAGGAACGAAAAACTCTCCTACGTAAGTTATCTTGAAGAAAGAAGGGACATATTGGAAAATGTAGAAAGTGTTTTTCAGGAATTTTCTCAAGGAGCAGGTCTGAGTGATTACGTAGATAAATTCTTTAAAGCCTATCAGGACTTAATGAAAGAACCGACAAATGAAGGAGCTAAAAAGCAGCTTATATCTTCTGCTAAATCTCTGGTAAACACTATTAAGAGTAGATATGCAGACCTAAATAGAATTAAGCAATCAATAGACTACTCTTTGGGAAGATATGTTGATAAAGTCAACGATTTAATAAAAAAGATTTACTCCATCAACAAGGAAATTACCTTCCAGTATTCACAAACTCAGGGAAAAGAGTATAAAACCCTTTTGAATCAAAGGGATAAATATTTAAAGGAACTTGCCAGTTATATAAACATTCAGGCACAAGAAGATGAATTAGGTAGGGTAAAAGTCTATACCAGTAAAGGATTTCTACTTGTAGATTTTACGGATAATTACTTCACGTTGGATTATAAAGCGGGTAAGGTAATTTACAAAAGGGACGGAAGTGATTTAACGAGTATCGTAGAAAGCGGAAAGATAAAAGGATTATTAGAGGCTGTAAAGGATATAGATAGTTCTATTGATGATTTAAGAAATCTCGTAGACACTTTTGCCAAAAAGAATGGAGAGAACTACGTCGAGGTTGATGCTAACGGTAATCCGATTATTAACTTTATCGCTATAGAGGTAAAAAACGGAACAACAATTACACTCAAGGAAATTTTTAACGTTAATCTCGATGCTCAAGGAAAAATAGATATCAATAGTCTTAAACTTAACATTACGGAAACGGATTTAGATAATCTTAGTTATGAAACCATACAGGATAGTAATGTCATAGATTCTAATAATCCCGATTATACGATTCTACAGGTTTTTGACTCCTTTCCTAAAGCCGGTCTGTATGTTTGGGAGAATGCGAAAAAATCTGTAAACGATTTGGTAAATAGAATAGCTGTAACTAAAAACGAGCTTGATTCGGAATACGATGTTGAAAAATCCCTATATGATTCCCTTGAAAGGAAAATTTTAGAAAGACAAGGAGTATCGGTAGACCAGGAGTTTATGGAAATTATCAACATACAAAGGACTTATGAAGCACTCGCTAAGATACTACCCAGAATAGATGAACTTATGCAGACCACTTTAAACATGATATGAGGTGGAAAAAATGAGGGTACCGGATCTTATTTTTTACCTATTCTTCCAGAATGAGAACCAGAAGGTGAGAAAAAATATAGAGGAAAAGTATACGGAAATAATAACTGGTAAGCGTGTCATGAATCCCTCCGATGACCCTGCATCTACAAATGAAATACTGAATCTAAAAAATGAAATAAATAAGCTTTCTCAGTTTTCAAGGAACAGACTTTTTGCGGATACAGTTTTAAGCTATGCTGATACGCTTCTATCCGGTATTGAAGATAGATTGAGGAGTTTATACGCTACAGCTCTTAGAGCGGCAAATCAGACTCTTACGACAGATCAATTAACCGCTATAGGAAAAGAATTCGAAGAAGCCTTAAAACTTCTACTAAACACCGCAAATGAAAAAATAGGAAATAACTACATTTTTTCTGGTAACGCACTTACCAATAAACCTTTTGATGAGGTTACGCTTGACTACACAGCGGGTTCAAGTGGAGATTTTACGGTATACATAGATGAAAACTACAGTGTTTCAACTTTCCTAGACGGAGGACGTGTTTTTGGAATAACAACATCAGACCCTGCCATAAACAATATATTTAAAGTACTAAAGGTTATTGCTGATAAATTGAAAAATGGGCAGAGTTTGGATTCTACCGATATAGAGAATCTACAAAAGTCATACGAACAAATCTCTAAAATAAGGGCTGAAATAGGAAGTATCCTAAAAGAATTGAGGAATGAACAAGTCTACCAAGAAACCAGAAAGGATACCTTGGAAAAACAGAAATCGGATGTGGAGGATGCAGATATTGCAAAATCAATTTCTGACTATGAACGCTATAAACTTACCTACGATGCGATTATGAAACTTTTCGTAAACCATAAAGGTTTAAGTATCTTGGATTACATTTAAACCAGCATCCTTTCAACAAAAGTGACATCGTGTTTTCCTTCTATGAATTCTTTTTGCATTAAGACCCTTTTGTGAAATTCTATATTCGTTTTTATATTCTTACCCTCTATTACGAATTCTTCCAGTGCTCTCCTTCCTCTGGCTATAGCTTCTTCTCTCGTATTTCCCCAAACTATCAACTTTGCAAGTAATGAATCGTAATAAGGAGGCACGGAATAACCCTGATATATGTGTGTATCTACCCTTATACCCGGTCCACCGGGAATTCTAAGTTTTTCTATTAAACCGGGTGAAGGCATAAAAGTATCCGGGTCTTCTGCGTTTATACGAAATTCTATAGCAAATCCCTTTATCTCTATTCGTGAAAGCTTTATCTCTTCTCCCATAGCCGCTAAAAGTTGAAGTTTTACTATATCTAAACCTGTTACCATTTCTGTAACCGGATGTTCTACCTGAATTCTTCCGTTCATTTCCATGAAGTAGAAGTTACCTTCTTCATCCATAAGAAATTCAACTGTTCCTGCTGAGGTATAACCAAGTTCCCTGCAGAAATCTGCAACCTTCTTAGCTATTTCTTTTCTCTTATCTTCACTTACTGAGCTACTCGGAGCTTCCTCGATTAGTTTTTGATGTCTCCTTTGGATTGAGCATTCCCTTTCTCCCAACACGTAAACATTTCCGTATTCGTCTGCTATAACTTGGAATTCAATGTGTTTAGGGTTTATAACGTACTTTTCTAAGTATAATCTTCCATCCCCGAAAGAAATTTCCGCTTCTTTTTTGGCTACAGGGAACTTTTCCCTTAGTTCTTTTTCATCTCTGATTATTCTTATACCTCTTCCGCCGCCACCTGCTGCCGCCTTTATTACTACGGGATAGCCTATATGGGAAGCTAATTTTAAGGCTTCATTGAATTCAAGAGGTTCTTCGCTTCCCGGTACAAGTGGTAAACCTACCTTTTTAGCTACTTGTTTTGCCAGTACCTTATCTCCTATTTTTGCCAGAACCTCCGAGGTTGGACCTATAAACTTTGCTCCGCTTCTCTCCACTATTTCGGCAAATTTAGGGTTTTCGGATAAAAAACCGTATCCCGGATATACTGCATCAGCTTTACTAACTTCAAGGGCTGCCATGATTTTCGGTATGTCAAGGTAACTCTCAGAGGGACTTGCAGGACCTATACATATAGCCTCATCGGCAAGTTCTACGTGTAGACTGTTTTTATCCGCTTCGGAATATATCACAACAGTTTTCAAACCCAGTTCTCTGCAAGCTCGGATAGCTCTTACTGCAATTTCTCCTCTGTTTGCTATTAAAACCTTTTTGAACATTAAATAAAATTTTATCCTTAAATTTCTTTTAGTAAGTTATCCGCAATTTTTATCATTCCTTTAAGAGATTCAGCTGATTTTAAAAATTCCCTCTTTTCGTATCCGCTTAAATTAACAAGTTCATAGTCTTCCACACCGTTCTTTCCGAGAACTACAGGTATACCTATACATAAGTCTTCTGCTTCGTAATGTTTTGCTACCTCTCCCGTAAGATAAACCGAACAGGGCATTACTCTCTTTCGGTCGTTTATTATAGCTTCAACCATTCTGACCACAGAAGCTGCAGGAGCGTAATATGCAGATGTTCCCATAAGTGAAACTATCTGTGCACCACCCTTTCTGGTTCTTTCTATTAGTTCATCTATTTCTTTCGCTTTAAAAACCTCTTCGATAGGTTTATCTCCTATAAAACTATGAGACATTACGGGAACCATTAGGTCTCCGTGAGTGCCCATAACCAGAGTTCTTATATCCGCATTGGATATGTTGAGTTTTTCTTTAACAAAACTTTTAAACCTTGCCGAATCTAAAACTCCTGCCATACCTATAACTTTTCTATGGTCAAATCCTGTAAGCTTTAGTGTAATGTAGGTTAATGTATCTACCGGGTTGGAAACTACTATAATTATTGAATTTTTAGCATATTCCTTTATAGCATCTGTAAAACGTTTCAAAATTTTTAAATTCTGATAAAGAAGGTCTTCTCTGCTCATACCTTCTTTTCGAGGTATTCCGGCTGTAATTACAACTACATCGGAACCTTTTAATTCTTCAAATCCTTCTTTGTCGTAGGAAATGCCTTTTACATCTATATCTAAATCCATTAAAACGGCCATTTGTTTTAAATCCAAAGCTTTTGCCTTTGCTGGTTCAAGACCTTCCTTATAGCGGGCGAAAATGTAAACATCGCATAAACCGAGAGTTGTAAGGAGATAAGCTACATTTTCTCCTACTTTTCCCGCTCCTATTACACTTACCTTAGTTTTTTTCATAAAAAGATAGTTTAAATTGAAAGAAACAGAGCTTTAGGGACAAAAACACCAAACAGACTCTAAAATTTCTGCTTCACTTACCGGTCTATAGTTATGCCATTCTATATTGACGTTTACACAGTTTATTCCGAAATCTTTGCAAGCACAAATTAGACAATGTTCGTTCCAATGAACATGTCCGTGTATAAGAAGGTCACAGTTCTCTTTAAAGTATAATTCTCTTACTAATTCTTGCCTTTCAGGGTATCTGGTGGTGATAGGATCCTTCGCAGGATAATGGGACAGTAATATCTTCCTTCCTTTATATTCTAGAATTTTATAGAAATCGTAAACTTCATCGAAGAATTCCTTTAGTTTCTTCTTATTTCTGTCATGATTACCCATTATGAGGACTTTTTTCCCAGGCAGGGATTTCCACATATTCAAGAATCCATTTTTATCCTCGAAATGCCATGTAAAATCTCCAAGATGGTATAAAACATCGTCTTTTTTCAATACTTCAAGCAGATTATTAAGAATTACCGCTTCAAAACCTTTAAATCTGACTTTCGGGTTTAGGTTTATTATGTTCTCATGGTAAAAGTGTGTGTCTGAAATGAAGTACAGCATACAATTTAATTTATTTTAGAAAGGGCCTCCCGGGCGGGAGGCCAAAAATCGGTGGAGGGAGGTGGGGGGAGGGAGGGGCTATCTCACATCCGCTCCTGTATTAAAATATATACTAAATGCAAATTTTTCGTAGCTTTTCATAAACTCCCCATTTACCGAAATTTTCCCAACCCCAATGTTTATTATAATATTATAATATACTTCACAAAAATATTAGGATTTAAATCATAAGAGATAAAATTATTGAAAAACAAAAGGAAAAAGAACTATTCTTTATTTCTTATCTTTTCTTTAATCCATTCGATGAATTTAGGAACTTCCATAGCACCCAGGTTGCCCTCTTTCTTAGTTCTTACGGAAACAGTTTTATTTTCAACTTCTCTGTCACCTATTACGAGAATTACAGGTATTTTTTTGAGTTCCGCGTCCCTGATTTTCGCGTTCATTCTTTCTTCCCTTAGGTCTATTTCTGCCCTTATATTCTTCTCTTGCAGAGTTTCTAAAACTTCTTTTGCATACTCGTGATGTCTATCCGCTATGGGTACAATCATTACTTGTGTAGGAGAAAGCCATAAAGGCAATAGTCCTGCGTAGTGTTCAAGCAATATTCCCGTAAATCTTTCTATGGAACCAAGTAAAGCTCTATGTATCATATAAGGTCTATGTCTCTGATTATCTGGTCCCACGTAAGTCATGTCAAACCTTTCGGGAAGATTAAAGTCGAATTGTATGGTGGAAAGTTGCCACATTCTTCCTAAGGCGTCTTTGATTTTTACATCTATCTTAGGACCGTAGAATGCTCCTCCACCTTCGTCTATTTCGTATTTGTAACCTAAATCCTCTATGGCCCTTTTCAAAGCATTTTGAGAGATTTCCCATTGCTGGTCTGAACCTATAGAGTATTCCGGTCTTGTTGAAAGATATATCTTAAATTCGTCAAAGCCGAAATCCTTAAGTGTACTCAAGGCAAAGTCCAACGTTTCCCGGATTACATCGTTTACCTGCTCGGGAGTACAGATTATGTGAGCATCGTCTTGCGTAAAACCTCTCACCCTCAGAAGTCCATGTAAAACACCTGATAATTCGTATCTGTATACAGTTCCCAGTTCAAATAGTTTTAAGGGTAGTTCTTTGTAACTTCTTACTTTGCTCTTGTATATAGCTATATGGAACGGACAGTTCATGGGTTTTACGTAGTATTCTTCCTCATCAATTTTCATACCCGGAAACATATTTTGTTTGTAGCATTCTAAGTGGCCGCTCGTTTCCCACAGTTTAGATTTACCAACATGCGGTGTGTAAACGAGCTGATAGCCTCTCTTTATATGCTCTTCTCTTAAGTAATCTTCCAACACCTTTCTGTATATTGCACCTCTCGGAAGCCAGAGTATAAGCCCTGCTCCAACGTTATCGTCTATTGTGAAAAACTCGAGCTGTTGACCGAGTTTTCTATGGTCTCTCTTTTTTACTTCTTCGTAAAACTTTAATCTTTCCTTTAATTCTTTATCGCTCCAGTAGGCAAGTCCGTAAATCCTCGTAAGCTGAGGCTGGTCTGTCTTACCTTTCCAATAAGCTCCCGAAATGGCGGTTAGTTTGAAGGCTCCGGCTTTACCTGTGGAAGGCAGATGAGGCCCTTTACAAAGATCTATAAAATCTCCCTGTTCGTATACCGATATAACTTCATCCTCAGGAATATCCTTTATTATTTCTACCTTATATTTTTCCTTTAAATCTTCGAAAAGTTTTACAGCTTCTTCACGGGAAAGTTCCTTTCTCAGTATCGGGTAATCCCTTTCAATTATCTCTTTCATTTTTTGTTCTATCTTCGGAAGGTCTTCCTCGGTAATTTTGTGTCCTTCCACTTCCACATCGTAATAGAAACCTTCCTCTGTGGTAGGGCCTATTCCCAGATGGACTTTTGTTGTTCCGTAGAGCTCTTTTAAGGCTTGTGCCATTATATGAGCCAAGGAATGTCTCATTATTTCAAGGCTTTCTTTTGAACCTCTGTATACTGGATGAATTTCTCCCGATTCTCTTATCGGAGTTTGTAAATCTATAATTTTTCCGTTTAAAACTCCACCAAGTGCTCCTTCTATTCCAGCTATTTCAAATATCTTTCCGAGGGGTGTTCCCTTTTCCACTTGGTATTCTTTTCCTTTGATTTTTACCTTAATCTTTTCCATAAGGTTTTATTTTATTTCCTTAAGGATAAATGTTAGTGAAATCCGTTAGAGTTTTTGTATTTTTATTTCTATGAAAAAAACTCCTAAGATAAGCCTTATTATTGAAGCTTTTCATAACCTTGAAAAGGTCTACGTGGACTTGAAGAAAAATTTGGAAATTCCAAAGGAAGAGTTTGTTAAAAACAAACTGGTTCAGGACAGGGTCAGGATAGATTTTAACCTCGCTTTTGAAAGCACAATGAGGGTATGCAGACACCTTTCTGCTGTTTACGGGATTAAGACTTCCTCGAAAGATTGTCTTCCGAAAGTTGCCCAGTTTATAGGTCTTCCGTTTGCGGAGAAGCTTAAAGAGTTTGCAGACTTCTATTTCAAGTACAGGGATTTGAAAAATGCAGTATCTCCTGAAGAACTTTACAACTTCTTGAAGGAAAATCTTGTGCTTTTTAAAGAGTTTGCAAGGGGGGTTATAGAATACGTAAAGAAAACTACAGGTAATTACCTCTTGATAGATTTTGAACTCCTCAACGAAAAGGCAAAGTTTATAAAAGATTCTGTTAAAAAAATAGACTTTGTTCTCTCACAGGGTTTTGAGGAATTTAAGAAAACTCCCATGTACTACGACAGGGTAAAGTACTTTTACCAAGTTGCTTACGATTCCCTTTTCGATATATGCAAACATCTCGCTCCGAAATTCGGAATAAAAAAATTCGGGGATGATTGCCTCACAAAAATGGTTGAAAAGGGAATAATTCCTGAAAACTATTACGAGACTGTTCTGAAAATGTCATTGCTCAAAAATAAACTTATCAGTACTTGGGAAGTAAGTCCGGAAAAACTGTACAATTCTTTAAAGGAATTGAATAACGAGTTTATACCGGTTTTAAGGGAAATATCCAATAGCTTAAAGGAACTTCTCAATAAAAAAGCAAAAACTACAAACTAAGGGGGAAAAGTTATGAGGGTAATTGTCACGTTTTTCTTAGTGCTGTTATGCCTGGTGTCAGCTCAGGAAATTCCCTTTAAAAAACTTTCCTTTCTTGACCTAAAGGAAGATTTAAAAGAAGCTAAACAGGAGGGAAAGTATCTCTTTATTATGTTTGAACAAGAAGGTTGTCCCTTTTGTGATAAGATGCGAGCGGTTACGTTCCAAGATAAAAGGGTTAAGGAATTTTTCACAAAACATTTTTATATGATAGAGATAGATATAAAAGGGGCTAATCCGGTGATTTACTTTAACGGAGAAGAGATGACGGAAAAAGAGATAGCCCATAAGTTCAGAGTAAGAGCTACACCTCACTTCGTTTTTTTCGACCACGACGGCAAGGTTATACTTTCAATACCCGGATATATTCCGCCGAGAGAATTTCTCTTAATTGGTCGCTATGTTGCCGAAGGGTTCTATAAGAAAATGAGTTTTTACAAGTTTAAAAAGATGATAAAAGAAAAATAATGCTCCTTCTTTTACTTCTGTTTGCAGTAGGATTCTCTTTGGAGTTATCTCTCAGCGATGCTATAGAGCTTGCTTTGAAGAATAATAGGGTTTTAAAGAAACTTGAAAAAGAACTGAAATCTGCTACCTTCAGGAAGGATTTAGCTGTTTTTGAAAGGTTTTCTCCCGAATTGGATTTGAGGGCTTCAAAAGACAGATTGGAAGCGGTAGCGAGAATTTTACTCCTTGAGTTCGGAAAAAGAGCTCATAAAATAAAGGCTGAGGAAATAAGAAGACAAATTGCCCAAATCACATTGGAAGAGTTTAAAAATCAGCTCAAAATTGAGGTAGCGAAACTATACACAGATATACTCATTTACGATATCCTTGCTCAGGAAAAAAGAGAATTTATGGCTGTAGCTTTTGTGAGATTTGATAGGGAAAGAGAAAAACTTAGGCTTGGATTGTCCGATAGAGTAAAGGTAGCTCAGCTCGAGAGAACCTACAGGATGTATAGAGCCCAGTTATTTGAAATCCAAAGGAAGTATAACGAAACTCTTTACAAGTTGAAAAGATATTTAGGTATTGATATGAAAGAAGATGTAGTCTTAAAACATTTGAACTTTAATGTTCCCGAGAATGAAAGTTTAGATGAAAGTGAGCTTTTAAAGCACATTAAAGATAATTACAGATTAAGAATAAAGGAAAAAGAAATTGCCTATTACAAGGAACTCGAAAAGGGTGAAGGGACACTGTATAAACCCGAGGTTGTTTTAGAAGGTAGGCTAGGAAGGGATTTTGATGACAAGGAAAATTACGCTAAAGTGAACGCCTACATAAGGCTACCGTTGTTTGACCCGAGGATAGGCTTTAGGAAAAAGACGTTAAAAGAAAAACGTCTCTCTCTTATTAGGGAATATGAAGAAATTAAGTCCGAAATAGAAGAGAAGATTTATACCTTTCCCTATAGATGGGATGAGTATTTGGAGAAGTATAAATATGCAAAAACTAACATGGAATGGGCTGAGAGAAATCTCGACTTGAAACGTTCGGAGTATGAACTACAACTTGCCTTTGACCTAGGATACGCTATGGCTTATTACACACAGGCGGAAAGACAGCTTCTGGAGAGTAAAGTAAGGATTTTACTATTCTTAATGGAGGTATATCACACTATCGGAAAAGACCCGATTCAAGCTCTGAAGGGTACTCACTTTTTTATGAGGGAAAGAGTACAAGTCCAGTAGAATTAAGAGTTATGGAAATAAAATCTACCACCATTCTGGCGGTAAGGAGAAACGGAAAGACCGCAGTAGGAGGAGATGGACAGGTGACTTTCGGAAACGCGGTAATAAAGCACTCCGCAAGAAAGATAAGGAGACTTTATCACAATCAAGTAATAGTAGGTTTTGCCGGAAGTGCGGCGGATGGTTTAGCCCTTATGGAGAGGCTGGAAGCCAAATTGGAGGAATTCAGAGGAAATCTTATTAAAGCTTCAGTTCAGCTTGCGAAGGATTGGAGAATGGACAAATACTTGAGAAGACTTGAAGCTCTCCTTCTGGCTGTAGATAAGGAACATATGCTTTTGATTTCTGGTAATGGAGATATCATTGAACCTGATGAACCTATTCTCGCTATAGGTTCCGGAGGAAATTACGCAAAAGCCGCAGCTTTGGCTTTATATAGAAATACGGAACTTTCTGCAAGAGATATAGTTGAGAAATCCTTAAAAATAGCTTCGGAAATATGTATTTACACTAATGACAATTTCGTTATAGAGGAAATTTAAAAGGAAAAGCTCAGAACAGATGACCCAGTTTATCTTTCTTTACCTGTAAATAAATTCTGTTGTGTTCATTAGGTTCTATCTTTATGGGTACTCTTTCTACAACTTCAAGTCCGAAACCCTCAAGGGCTACTATCTTTCTGGGATTGTTGGTCATTAACTTCATCTTCCTTACTCCTAAATCTCTGAGGATTTGAGCACCTATTCCGTAATCCCTCAAGTCCGGAGGGTATCCCAACTTCTCGTTGGCTTCGACGGTATCGTATCCTTTTTCCTGAAGTTCATAAGCTTTTATCTTGTTGGCTATTCCTATGCCTCTTCCTTCGTGTCCCAGAATATAAACAAGTACTCCTTTTCCTTCCTTTGCTATCATTTCCAGAGCTTTTTCAAGTTGTGGTCTGCAATCACATCTGTAGGAACGAAAAACATCACCGGTAAGGCATTCGGAATGAACTCTCACAAGGACTGCTTCATCTTCTTTCCACTCTCCCATTGTAAGGGCAACCTGTTCACTTCCGGTGAGTTTATGTTTGTACGCGTGAATTTTAAATATTCCCCAGGGGGTGGGCAGATGTGCAGTAGCTACCCTTTCAACAAGGGTTTCCTTCCTGAGCCTGTATTTTATCAAATCCGCTATTGTAATTATCTTTAGATTGTGTTTCTTTGCAAACTCCATAAGGTCAGGCAGGCGTGCCATAGTTCCGTCATCTTTCATAATCTCGCATATAACACCTGCAGGATAAAGTCCTGCTAATCTTGCCAAATCCACCGAAGCCTCTGTGTGTCCCGCTCTTTCTAAAACTCCTCCCGGTCTTGCTTTAAGAGGGAAAACGTGGCCGGGTCTTACAAAATCGGAAGGCTTTGCATTAGGAGAAATAGCCAATTTTATAGTAATGGCCCTATCGTAAGCGGATATTCCGGTGCTGGTTCCATACTTTGGATGAGCATCTATGGAAACACAGAAGTAGGTTCCTTTGGGATCTGTGTTCATAGGTGTCATAGGGTGTAAGTCCAGTTCTTCGCAACGTTCAGGGGTTAGAGAAAGACATATTAGCCCTCTTCCGTATTTTGCCATAAAGTTTATCGCTTCAGGGGTAACCTTTTCTGCGGCCATAACTAAATCTCCCTCGTTTTCCCTGTCCGGGTCGTCGACAACTATTACCATTTTTCCTTTTTTGATATCTTCGATAGCTTCCTCAACGGTGTTAAACTTAAATTCTTCCAAACCTTTCATGAGAATTTAATTTATCCCTTTTTATGGAAGTATATTAATACTTCATGGAAAACATGGGAAATATAGAGATAGTATCTTCCGGGAAGCATACCCTACACGGACTTAACTTTTACCTCTCTTACTTTGATGATATAGCTAAAGTTCTTCCCAGGGAAGATTACTGTTTCATAGTAGGCGGTTGGGTAAGGGATAGAATTTTAGGAGAACCTGTAGGATACAACATAGATGTTGATTTTCTCACAACCGCAGACCCAGTCCAGCTGGCAAAGAAGTTTGCCGAAAGAATAGGCGGCCATTTCTTCGTATTCGAAAAGAAAGGATTTCTTATAAAAAGGCCGGTCATAGCTACTGTGGTTCTCCACATTCCACCCTACAGGTATAGATTTGACTTTTCTCCCTTAAAAGGTAAAGATTTAGAAAAAGCCCTTATAGAGGACTTGAAGGAAAGAGATTTTACCGCAAACGCTATAGCGGTTAATTTGGACGATGTCTTAAGCATCGGGGCAAAGCAAACAATAGTATTTGACCCTACAGGTGGTATTAAGGATTTAGAACAAGGATTACTTAGACCTATATCCCTGGAAAATTTGAAAAGAGACCCTGTAAGAATTCTTAGGGGATTCAGACTTTCCATAGAGAAAAACCTGACCTTGACGGAAGACTTTTATGAGTTTGTAAAAGAGACTAAAAATTATTTCTAAAATTGATTTTAGTTAGTGTTATAAATTTGTTTTTATTTTTTTATTTATGATTTTAAAACAGATCCCAGAAGATTTTGTAGTTGAAGAAATTTTTGATTTTAGTAGACTGAAAAAAGAAGGAGGTTATTCTTATTTTATTTTAACAAAAGTTAATTTTTCTCAAATTAAAGCAATTGAAATTATTTCAAATTTTTTTGGAGTT
>QNXQ01000016.1 GCA_003978875.1 Aquifex sp.
TTGAGCATCGGTTAGTTTAGGTTTCCTACCTCTCTTAGGTTGTTCCAGCCCCTGTGTTATAATAAATTTGTCAAAAATTTGGCTTAATCTCTCTATTAGTTCTTTTGCTCCATACTTCCCTTATTTTACTTTTTCTCACCCAGCGTATATAATATTACTTTATTATGATTATGAAGATATGAAAGTAATTATCCTGAGCGGTGGAAAGGGTACAAGACTTTGGCCACTCTCGAGGGAAAACTTCCCTAAACAGTTTATAAGACTTTTTTCAAAAAACTCACTCTTTCAGGAAACGGTAAAAAGGGCTTTAAAACTTACAAGCGAAGATGAAATATTGGTAATCACGGGAGAAAAGTATGAATGGCTTATAAGGAGTGAACTCGAGGAAATAGGAACTGAGAATGTTCAGGTAATTGTCGAACCTGTGGGGAGAAATACAGCACCGGCTATAGCTTTGGGTATAAAAAAGCTTCTCTCTCTGGAAACACCTCCCTCTGAGACGATTTTAGTTCTTCCATCAGACCATTTGATTAAAGAAGTGGACAAATTCGTTGAAGCCGTGAAAAAGGGAGAAAAAGTAGCGAAAGAGGGGTACATAGTTCTCTTCGGTGAAAAACCTTCCTATCCGGAAACGGGATACGGGTATATAAGAATTGCGGATAACATAATCGAAAGTGTTTACGACGTTGAAAGGTTTGAAGAAAAACCCGATTATGAAAAAGCCAAAGAATACGTATCCGACGGGAAACATTTGTGGAACTGCGGAATTTTTCTATTTACTTTAGAAAGAATTGTTAAAGACTATACTCAGCTCATGCCCGGAATAAGGCTAAATCTAAAGTATCAGGATTTTAAAGAAGCCTTTGAGGAGTTTCCGAATATATCCTTTGATTATGCAATTCTTGAAAAAACGAAAAAGCTTGCAGTAGTGAAGATGGAAGTGGGATGGAGTGATGTCGGTTCCTGGAAAGCGGTATACGATAACATGGCAAAAGATGTTAACGGAAACGTAATAGTGGGGGACGTTGAAATTCTACAAACCCAAAACTCTTTCCTCCTTTCTCAAGGTAAAAATCTAATCGCCTGTGTAGGACTCGAAGACTTTGTAATAATTGGAACTGAAGATGCAACGCTAATTATCAGGAAAGAAGATTCCCAAAAGGTGAGGGAAATAGTAAAGGATTTAGAAAGGAAAGGAGATGAAAGGGCTATAGAGCACATTACAATGTTTACTCCTTTCGGTAGTATAACCAAGCTTGAGAACGGGGAAAGATACAAGATAAGGAAGATAGTTGTAAAGAAAGGAAAGGAAATTCCTCTCAGAATGCATCACCACAGAACAGTTCACTTCATAATTCTCAAGGGAACTGCCGAGGTAAAAGTGGGAAATACCCAGAAGTATTACCACGAAAACGAAAGCTTTTTTATACCTAAATCTGTACCTTATAAAATAATTAACGTAGGAAAGATACCTCTTGAAATGATAGAGGTTCAGAGCGGAGAGTATTTAGGAGAGGACGATGTTGAAACACTTGAATGAAAAGTTCATTTATTACATGGCTGAGTACTTTTTTGAGTTTGAGAAGAGGAAACATTACTACAAATTGGCAAATAATCTACTGGGTTCTTACGAAAAAGGGAAAAAGTTTAACAGGAGTCTGCTCAAAAGGGTAAAGGAGGATTTACATTTATGGATAGATAATCCCAACCAAGTACAGGTATACTCGAGGTTTTTAAACGAAATAGAAAAAAACGGTGTTGAAAGTTTCGGGCAAGCCCTTGCTATTATACCTTTAATAAACAACTATAGGGAAATATGGAAGGAGCTTGAAAGTGCTGAAAACAAAATAGAAAAGTTAAAGGAGTACATAGAAAAAATATCCAATTGTGAGCTGTGTACCAGGGGCTTAGAGGGAGAAGAATTTTGGGGCTGTCTTCTTGAAAATGTTGACTTTTTCACAGCTACACAGATAGCCAATTTCTTTTTCAACGAGGAGTTTTTACCTCTAAATGAGGAGATAGCTGAAATATTAAAAATATCTCCAGAGAATTATTTTGAAGTTATTAAAAAACTTAAAGGGGCAAATCTCAGAAATGTTTACGCCAGTCTTTACGTCCTTATTCAGAGAGACAGTATAAAAATCAATAACGTTAAGAAACTTTTAGGAATTAGTAGGGAAAGAGAGCTTTTGAAAGAGGTTTCCGAAGCGTGGAACTCAGGAGATTTTTACTTGGCTCACGAAATCCTCGAAGAAATATGGGGGCTTTTCAAAAACGAAGAAGTAAAGAAGTGTTATAGGGGACTGATAAGGGCTGCTATAGCTTTACATAGGTTAAAGGAAGGAAATGAGAAATCTGCTGTGAATGTAATCAAGCAAGCTTTGATGGATATGGTAAATTGTCCCGATAATTTCAGGGGTATAAACTTAGGCGAAATTAGGGCATACCTTGAAGAGGTATTGGGAACAAAGGAGCTTGGCAATCCTCCGGAGTTTAAATATAATATTAAATCTGGAGAGGCGGCGTAGCTCAGCTGGTCAGAGCGGGGATCTCATAAGTCCCAGGTCGGAGGTTCGAGTCCTCCCGCCGCCACCATAAAATCCTTAGTAAAATCTTATTCATGTTCGGTTTTATTCATAAACACAAACGCTTGGGAATATTTCTCATAGCTTTGGCTTCGTTCTCTTTCCTCTTCTGGATGTTCTCAGTTTCCGATGTAAAACAGATGCTCACGGGTAGTTCCTGTGTAGCTACAGTCAAAAGCGAATGTATAACAATAAGGGAATACAGGTTTGAACTTTTAAAGTATGCTAACCTTCTGGAAAATAACAATTTCCGCCCTGTAGTTAAAAGGTTTGTTCTTAACTCTTTGATAACCCGTGAAGTTCTTTACCAAAAGGCCAAGGAACTGGGTTGGTTCGTTTCGGATGAAGAAATTATAGAAAGTATAAAAAATAATGAACTCTTCAAAGAAGAAGGGAAATTTTCCTTGAAAAAATATAAGGAGGTTTTGAATCGTTTTAACTTAACTCCGGAGGAATACGAAGAGATATTGAGAAAAAGCCTGATGGCACTTAAGGTAATGAACTTTATCAATTACGGAGTTTATGTACTTCCAGATGAGATTGAAATCCAAAAGGCTTTCAGAACCGCCTATTTTGATGGAAAACTTTATTTGATAAGGTCAAAAGATGTAAAGGTGGACTACGAACCTACCGAGCAAGAGATAAGGAAGTATTACGAAGAGAATAAAGAGAAATTTAAGGAAAAGGGAAAAAGGGTAGTGTACGTTTGGGTTCTTGAAGATAAAGAGGTTGTTCAAGATTATTACAAACTTTTGAAAGAGGGAAAAACACCCGAAGGTTATAAAGAGCTCAGCGAGGTAAATCTGCCGCAAAGGGTAAAGAAAGTTGCAAATCAACTTAATGAAAGTAACAGATTAAAGCTCGTCAAGGAAAAGGACACTTATTACATACTCTTCTTTAAGGAACAGCAAAAACCTAAGCTAAAACCCTTGGATGAGGTAAGAGAGGAGATAAGAGATATCCTTATAACCCGTGAAAAGGAAAAAAGCCTTGAAAAATATTCAAAGGAAGTTAAAGAAAAGCTGATAAAAGGAGAAAAGGTGGATATAAAACCATTAAAGGTTGAGAAGGCTTCCCTTGATGAAATAAGCAAAATTCTACGAATAGAGCAAAAGGATATACTCAAGCTCCTCTTTGGAAAGGAAAAAGTTTTTGGACCTTTTGTTGCCCTTAACGGCTATGGTATTTTGGTAATTGACAAAAGAGGTTTTAAAGAACTGGATAAGAAAAAGATTGATGAAATAGAGAAGGAAATAAAGGAAACCAAGTTTCAAGACATTATGGGATTTTATGTAGATTCACTTATAAAAGAGTATAAGGTAAAGGTAAACGAAGAGCTTTTGAGCCGTTTCTAATATTTTCTTTCCTCGGGTTTGTACTTCGTTATTTTTACCGGTATGTATTCCAGTTTTATATTTCCGTCTTTATCGTAGTAGACTAAAGAGTGTTTAAGGAAGTTCTTATCATCCCTTTGAGGGTAATCTTCACGGGAGTGTCCGCCTCTGGATTCCCTTCTATGAAGGGCAGAATAAGCTACTACCCTTGCAAGTTCCAGCATATTTCTGAGTTCTAAAACTTCAATAAGGTTTGTATTGAACACTTTTGATTTGTCTACCACAGGTATGTTTTCCCATCTCTCAAGAAGTTCCGACAGCTCTTCATAGGCTTCTCTTAAGGATTTCTCATCTCTAAATATTCCCACTTTAGCCCATGTAATTTCTCCCATTTGTGCTCTTATCTCTGCGAGATTTTCCTTTCCTTCTCTCTTAAGAAGACTTTCTATAAACTCTTCCGATTTCTTCGCATCGCTTTCTTGTGCGGGTGCAAAATCCGTTTCTTTTACAAATTCCCTTACCGCTATACCACAATACTTACCAAAGACGATGAGTTCCGTCAAAGAATTTCCGCCCAGTCTATTCGCTCCGTGAACCGAAACACAGGCACACTCTCCGACCGCGTAAAGTCCCTTAAGGGTAGTTTCCGAAGTTTTGTAATTAGTTATGTGAATTCCACCCATACAGTAGTGGGCAGAAGGCCTTATGGGAACTAAATCCTTTACTGGGTCTACTCCTTCAAAGTCAATTGCTAACTGTCTTACCTGGGGTAATCTCTCCTTTATCTTCTCTTCACCCAGGTGTCTCAAATCCAGGTAAACGTAACCCCTTGCTCCTGTTCCTACTCCTCTGCCTTCCCTTATTTCGGTTTCTATTGCCCTTGAAACTATATCTCTTGGAGCGAGTTCCATTTTATCGGGAGCGTATCGTTTCATAAATCTCTCTCCTTCTCTGTTGAGTAGATATCCTCCTTCACCTCTACATGCTTCTGAAAGGAGAATTCCCGTTTTTGCCAATCCGGTCGGGTGGAATTGTATGAACTCCATGTCTTTTAGAGGAACTCCTGCTCTTAAGGCTACCGCTTGTCCGTCTCCTGTATTTCCTATAGCGTTAGTACTTCTGAACCAGTAGATCCTTGCAAATCCGCCCGTAGCAAGAATTACCGCTTTTGCTCTCAAAAATAAAACTTCACCGTTCCTAATATCGTAAACGGTAACTCCTTTAACTCTTTCTCCATCGTGGATTAAATCCAAAAGGAAGTATTCGTTGAAAAAGGTTATATTGTCTCTTGCAATAGCCTGTTCGAATAGAGTGTGTAGTAAAACGTGTCCCGTTTTATCGGCTGCAAAAACGGTTCTAGGGAAAGATGCACCACCGAAGGGTCTCTGGGCTATTCTCCCATCCGGAAGTCTTGAGAAAGGAACACCCCATCTATCCAGTTCGTAAATTATTTCGGGAGCTTTTTCGGTCATAAAAAAGACTGCATCCTGGTCTGCTAAAAAGTCAGAACCCTTGATAGTGTCGTAAGCGTGAACCTCAGGATTATCGTCCGGGATGGTATTTCCTAAAGCGGCATTCATGCCTCCTTGGGCTGCTCCGGTATGGGAGCGCGTGGGATAAACTTTAGAAACTACAGCTACTTTAATGTTAGGGTCATTTGCTATCTCTATAGCAGTTCTCAGTCCTGCTCCACCACCACCGATAACTACCGCATCGTATTTTTCAACAATCATAGGTTTATTTTATAACTCAGTTTTATTCTGATGAATTACCAAAAACCTTTTTATAAACATAATCCCTATTTTTTAGGAATTCCCAAGGGTCTAAAGCTTTCTCTATTTCTTCCTTACTCAAGTGTTTCATTACCTCCTCATCTTCAAGTAAAGCTTCCTTAAAGGATTTTTCACTTTCCCAGGCTTTCATGGCACACCTTTGAACTATGTCGTAAGCGTAGTCTCTTGAAAGTCCCTTTTCCGTCAAGAGTACTAAAATCCTGGATGATGCGTAGAGACCCTCTGATAGTTCCATATTCTTTTTCATTCTCTCCTTGTTAACCACAAGACCCTTTAATATGTCATGGAAGAGATTCAATATGTAATCCAGGGCTATGAATGAGTCAGGAAGAATTACCCTTTCAACCGAAGAGTGGGAAATATCCCTCTCATGCCATAAAGCTATATCCTCCATGGCAGGTATAGAGTTTGCCCTTATTACTCTCGCAAGCCCACATATCCTTTCCGAGTGAATAGGGTTCTTTTTGTGTGGCATTGCCGAAGAACCTCTTTGGCCTTTGGTAAAGGGTTCAAGGACTTCCAGAACTTCCGTTCTCTGAAGATGGCGAATCTCTGTAGCGAATTTTTCAAGTGAACTGGCTATTAAACCCAAAGTGGTAATTAAATGGGCATGCCTATCTCTGTGTACTATCTGTGTAGAAGCAGGTTCGATTTTAAGTCCCAGCTCTTCTAGAGCTAATTTTTCCACTTCCGGTGGTATGTTCGAATATGTACCTACCGCTCCTGCTATCTTACCGTACAGAATATTTTCCTTTGCTTTTAGGAGTCTCTCTTTATGTCTTTTCATCTCATCGTACCATACACACATCTTGAGCCCAAAGGTGTAGGGTTCTGCGTGAACTCCGTGAGTTCTTCCCATCATCAGGGTATCTTTATGTTTAAAAGCGAGTCTCTTTATCTCTTCCATTACGTTATCTATATCCTTAAGAATTATCTCGATAGCTTCTCTTATGAGAAGTGCAAGTGCAGTATCTACTACGTCGGATGAGGTAAGTCCCATATGTATATACCTTCCTTCCTCTCCTACCTGCTGGGCTATCACGGAAACGAAAGCCAGGACGTCGTGTTTAAATACCTTTTCTTTTTCCTTTATTCTCTCTACTACTTCTTCGTCAACGTAGGTTTTCTCTTCGATTTTCTTTAGAGCTTCGGTTGGGATTTTTCCCAGTTTGTTCCAAGCTCTACATACAGCTATTTCTACATCAAGCCACTTGCGGAATTTATTGACCTCATTCCATACCTCTCCCATTTCTTTACGGGTGTATCTTTCAATCATAGGAAATAGGATAACAAAGAAAAGGAGTGTATCTAGAACACGAAGCGGAACTGGACAGTAAAGGCGTTATTGTCTATCTCGCTTCTTTCTTCCTTGATTATTTGATACTCAAAGGTAAGACCCATTAACTTGGCTTTGGTATACCATATGTTGAAACCGATGGGATATAGAAAATGAAAATAAAAAGTTATTCCAAAGTTTTAAAAAATTTTAATAAAGAAGATAAACATTACTTAGCTGCTTCTTCCATTATAGTTTTTATCGTATCTTCAATCTCCTTAGCAAGTTCTTTAAACTCTTCAGCGTTATACATATTTAATAGTTCAGTAGGAGCTATAGTACTGAGAACTACTTTTCCGTTTTGTTCGTATACAGATATTCTACAGGGCATAGCTGTTGAGATTTCCGCTCTCTTTGAAAGAACAGTGCTGGCAGCTTTGGGTTGACATATTTCTACAATTGTACACTTATAATTGATGGGCATTCCCTTACTCTCCAAAATTTTGTGAACTTCGTGAACTGACATTACACCAAAACCTTTCTCTTTTGATTTCTCCTGAACTGCTTGAACAACTTGGTCAAAATCCTTATTGCTTTCGACATTTATTAACATTTCATCCACCTCCTTATATATTTTTATTATCAATAAATAGTAAATACTAACCTGTTTATTAAGTTCTATGACAAAAATCTGTTAAATTTCTTGTTAATTAAACGCTGAATTATCCCATTGAATTAACACATACCAAACAATATCCTTTAATCAGAATGTTGGTTTTACTAATTTTTTTCTCGATAGTTTTTTCATTTTCTTCTGAACTCCAAAAACTTATCAATATAGCCATAGAAAAGAATGAAAGAATAAAATCCTATTATTTTGAAAAAAGAGCTTTTATACATAGAGGAAAATTCTTTTTATCAATTCCCAATCCTCAACTTAAATTCTCCCTAAGAAACTTTGATACGGAAGTTCCCATTGCAAGAAAGGAAAACCCGATGAGCTCGTATGCAATAACTTTTACACAAAATTACATATTACCTGCAAAACGAGATAGAAAATTTAAAATCTTTGTGAATAAAAGTAAAGAAGTCGATGTAAAGGAAGAAATTTTCAAAAAAAATCTAATAAAGACTCTTTCTTTTCTCTATTACGATTATGTATTTAGCCTTGAAAAGGAAAATATACTTAAAGAGATTCTAGAGGATTTAAAGTTTCTTGAAAAAATTACCGATGAGAAGTACGTTTACGGGAAGGCTCTTTTATCAGATATTCTTATGCTAAAGTCAGAGATTTTAAAAACTGAAAGGGAAATACTTTCAGTAAAGGCGGAGAGAGAGAAAATCTTAGCGGGAATCAAAGCATTACTCTATGAAGAAATTAATCTGAAGGGCGAAAAATTAAGGTTAAAGCCTTTTCCCAAGGATTTTAATCCTAATACAAGCGTTTACACTAAGCTTGTAAAGGAAGAACTAAATACGTTAATGTGGGAATACAAACTTGCAAAAGTCCAGCACCTCCCGGATATTTCCTTTTCGGTAGATTATGCGGTAAGACCAGACCTTCCCGATATGTTTTCGATAAGTGTTGGAATAACCCTACCTATTTGGTACAAAAATAGGGAAAAATATTTAGTTCTGGAGAGTATAAATAGGATAAAAGCAAAGAAAAAAGAACTAAAAGATACGATAATAACTCTCAAAAGAGAATATGAAGGTTTGGAGAAAAAATATACACTCCTCAAAGAAGCTCTCGAAAGCTTAGATAGTGAAATAAAGACTAAAGAAGGTGAAATAGAATCGTTATTGATAGCTTATAAGTACGATGAAACCGATATAAGGGAAATTCTAAGAGCTTACAAAATTTTATGGCAATTGAAAATAGAAAAAAAACTTCTTATAACCCACTTGAACAAAATAGTAGCTGAAGCGGAGGCTTTAAGATGAGGAAATTTTGGGTATTAGTTTTCCTTATTTTATTTCTGTCAGCAGCGGTTTTTCTATATATAAGCGAAAAAGGAAAGGATAGCTATACAAAGGTATTAACCTTTAAGAAACAAGGGATAGAGATTTCTCTTTACTCTAAAAGCGGAAGCATAAGGACAGGGGGGAATTTCATAAAGATAACGGTAGACCCTCCTAAGGGGATAAAGGAGTTCTATTTCTACATGCCTCCAATGCCTGGAATGAACGAGATGAGGGATGTAGCCCGGCTAAAGGAAATTTCCAAAGGAGTTTACGAGGGAAGTTTGCACATTAGTATGGATGGTCCCTGGCAGATAAGAGTTGTTTTTGAAGATGGAAGTATGATAACACACGACGTTTTTGTTCCAATAGTAAAGGGAAGAGAAGAAAAGCCTCCTGTAGTAGCCCACGGTGGGCATTTGATGATAACTCCCGAAAAGCTTCAACTTATAGGAATTATTACGGAGCAGGTAAGCAAAAGAAAGCTAGTAAAAACTTTTTCGACAGTAGGGTACGTAGAGTATAATCGTGAAAAGATTTATGACATTACAGTAAGAGCCGACGCTTGGGTTGAAAAAACTTATGGAAGATTTGAGGGAGAGTATGTAAAAAAGGGAACTCCTCTTATGAAAATCCTTAGTCCGGAAATTCAAATAGCTATTGAGGAATTAAAACAAGCGGAAAAGTTAGGGGATAGGGAACTTATAGAGAAGGCTAGGAGAAAGTTAAATTACTACAAATCGTCAGCGGTAATACGTTCTCCCGTTGATGGAGTGATAATTGAGAAAAAAGTTTTTGTGGGAGGTTTTGTAAAAGAAGGTTTCACAGCTTACAGAATTGCGGATATTTCTGAAGCTTGGATAATAGCGGAAGTTCCTCTGAAACTTGCAAATTATGTAAGAAATGGTACAACGGCGTTAATTACTTCTGAGGAAAATCCTGAGAAAGTTGTTGAAGCGAAAGTAGATTACATTTTCCCTGAAGTGGATAAATTTTCGAAAACGGTAAAGGTAAGATTAAAAGTAAAGAACCACGAACTAACTTGGAAACCGTTCTCTTTAACAGAAGTTATATTCGAAATTCCCTTGGGAGAAGTTTTAGCTGTTCCGGAAAGTGCGGTAATAGATACAGGCAAAAGAACTATAGTCTTTGTTGAAATGGAAAAGGGTATGTATATGCCGGTGAATGTAAAGTTAGGAAGAAAAGCAGAAGGCTATTACGAAGTTATACATGGTCTAAAAGAAGGGGATAAAGTGGTGGTTAAAGGCACTTTCTTACTCGACGCGGAAGCACAAATAAGAGGTCTTTACGGGGAAGGGGGTACGGTTCACCATCACCATTAGGGAGGTGTGTCATGAAGCGGAGAGACTTTATCAAGCTTTCCTTGCTTTCTCCTTTAGCGGTTAGCTCTTTTGGAACTTTCTTAGCATCTTGCGGAGGAGGTGGAGGGGATTCTGCTCCTCCTGCGGAGAGTAGAAACCCTTTAAACCTTCCTCAGGATAAGGGTTTACTGGGATATTTAAGACCTCAGGGTAGAATAACCATAGAAGCATCTCCTGATGAAATGGAAATCATCCCGGGAAAAATTACACGTAATTTACTGACTTACAAAGTAGACGGATACATTAACCCTATACTGGTTTTAAAAAAAGGGGATTTATTCAGCGTAGACTTTCTCAACAAAACGGGAGAAGAAAGTATAATCCACTGGCACGGTTTCAGGGCACACTGGAAAGCAGATGGACATCCCGCTTATCAAGTTGGAAATGGAGAAACTTATAGTTACCCTGATATATCAATAATCGACCGTTCAGGTACTTACTTCTACCACCCGCACCCTCATGGGAGAACAGGTTATCAAGTTTATCACGGTCTTGCAGGGATGATAATAATAGAGGATGACGATGAGATTGTTCTCAGAAATGTCTTGGATTTAGAACTCGGTATCACGGATATTCCCTTAATAATCCAAGATAAAAGTTTTAACCCTGATGGTTCATTAAGATATGACCCTATCGGCATGAACGGGATTATGGGTTTTTGGGGAGATACAGTTCTGGTAAATATGACCTACAAACCTTTTCTCGATGTAGAAAGAAGGATTTATAGATTCCGTATACTTAACGGTTCTAATGCAAGACCTTATAGATTGGTTCTGCTGAAAGGAAATCAAAGTCTCAGGTTCTGGGTAATAGGAGTTGAAGGAGGACTTCTGGAAAATCCCATAGAGACTACGGAGATTTTGGTTGCTCCCGGAGAGAGAATAGATATCTTAGTTGACTTCAGAGATGTAAATGTGGGAGATGTTGTAAAACTCTATAGTCTCAAAACTGGTCTTATTAATATGTCCGGAATGGGTATGATGGAAAACGTAGATAGAGAGTTTGAAGTATTAGAAATAAGGGTAAAAAAGGATTCTTCTTACGATAAACAAATTCCTCAAGAGCTATCAACTGTTCAGAAGATAGATACTACAAACGCAAGGACAGAAACAATTTCTTTGGGAATGGATACGGGTAGTTTTAACATAAACGGATTGGTTTGGGATAACACAAACGCATTAGCGGATTACGGATTTAACTACAATAACGGAGATATAGTTGTTATTGAATTTACAAATAATACAGGGATGTATCACCCAATGCATCTTCACGGTTTTCAATTCCAGATAATAGAACGCTCTTCTGGAAATTTAAGACCTACGGATATGGGATGGAAGGATATTGTAATAGTTGCTCCTGATGAAACAGTAAAAATAGCTATAGATATGTCCCATAGCTTTGGAGAAGAACAGGTATACTTAATGCACTGCCACATACTTGAACATCACGATACCGGAATGATGGTAAATTATCGAGTTTCCGCATAAAGGAGGTGTAGAAATGAAGCTATTTCTCCTTTTCTTCCTTTTCTTTTATTTAAGCTTTGGAAATGTAGTTATAGAGGCTTTTTATAACCCTAACTGTAGTTGCTGTCATAAGTATTTTGAAAAGCTTGAAAAACTGGGATTTTAAGGTAAAAAGAAACCCGATAGAGTATAGGAAGCTCCTAAAACTAAAGACACAGCTCGGAATTCCTGTGGATAAGCGTTCTTGCCATACCATGGTAATGAAGGACGGAAAGTTTATAGAGGGACATGTTCCCGCAGAAGGGATAAAAGCTCTTATAAATTCTAAAGCGAAAGGTGTATATTCTCCACACGGATTTAGGAGTGCTTCAGGAGACTTTGAAAAAGTTTATGAATTAATCGAATAAACCAAAGGGACACCCGTGGGAGGTGAGCAAATGATGTCAATTATAAACAATACTCACACCTTCCCACGAGATGTCCTTCGCTACCCCTATACAAGGGGTAGGAACTACTACTCCCTATTCCCGCAAGAAGCGGAAACTCGGGAGATACTTTTGTACCCTCCACCCATTTCGGGCTTCTTCGGGCTAAATCCAAAGTCTAACCCCGCCGGGTTGGGGTCTCTGTCAAGACCCTCTGTATATTATTTTAACACTTTTGATAAGCTTTGCAATCAAAAACGCCAACTGTTTGCAGGAGGTGTAAACATGAAAAAGTTTGTGAGTTCAATCTTTGTATTTTTTATATTTGCATTTTCACAACCTATTGAAATTCCAAAAGATGCAAGATGTGTAGTTTGCGGAATGAAAGTTTATAAATATACGAAATTTCATGCACAAATAAAAATGCATGATGGGACATATAAGTTTGCAGAATCTCCTAAGCACGCTTTGAAGTTTTATTTGCAAAACAAAGATAAGGTAAAAGAGATATGGGTAAAAGATTTCAAAACCGGTAGATGGATAGATGGTACCAAAGCTTATTATGTACCTATTCATGAAGGACCTATGGGTATGGATTTAGCTCCCTTCAAGAGTTTAATACAGGCTAAAAAGTTTGCAAAGAATAAAAAGGTTTTTAGGCTGAAAGATATCACCTTAGATTATATAAATCACCTGGATGGAGAAATGCATCACAAAGACCACCATCGTATGCACAATACGCATCACGACGGTCATCATTAATCCAAAATATATAAGAATGCAGCTTTCCTCTGCTTCCGCTCTTACAATTGCAGGTTTTGATAACAGTGGAGGTGCAGGAGTACTTGCAGATATACGAACATTTCGAAAATTTGGTGTTTACGGTGTCGCTGTAATAACCGCTATCGCGGTTCAGAACACTCAAAGGGTTTACGAGGTTTTTCCTTTGCCTTCCAGAGTAGTAAGAAAGGAACTCGAGGTTCTCTTCGAAGATATAAATATACAAGGTGTGAAGA
Source organism: Aquifex sp. (assembly GCA_003978875.1). Lineage (GTDB taxonomy): Bacteria > Aquificota > Aquificia > Aquificales > Aquificaceae > Aquifex. The sequence continues at coordinate 13,240 of QNXQ01000016.1, forward strand.
TAGGTATGCTGGCAAATAGCGAAATAACCGAAGAAATATATAATTTTTTCAAAGAAAGAAATGTAGAATTCATAGTTCTTGACCCTGTTTTTCGTTCAAAATCCGGAAAAACTTTGCTGGATGAGGAAGGAATAGAAGTTCTTAAGGAGAAGCTTATAAAGTTGACGTACTTGATTACACCTAATGTTCCCGAAGCGGAAATATTGTGCGGGAAAAAGATAAATACTATAGAGGATGTTTATAAATGCGCAAAAATAATAAAAGGATTAGGTGCTGAGAATGTTTTGATAAAAGGCGGGCATTTAGAGGGAGAAATTTCTATAGATATATTATACGATGGAAAAGATTTTTATGAATTCAAAGCTAAAAGAATTAAAGGTAAAAAACCGAGAGGAACGGGTTGTGTTTTCTCTTCAGCAATCCTCGCCAATCTTATAAAGGGAGCTCAGCTAAAAAAAGCTGTTGAAACTGCTAAAGAGTTTATAACGGAAGCCATTGATAATAGTGTAAAGATAGGTAAAGGATATGAAGTTATGATTTTTTGAGTTCCCTTATAAAGGATGCGAGAATTTCAAAGTAATCGAGTAAGTGGTCTGATATAGTAATAGTTATTATAGGTAAGGCGATTAAAAGAACTGTAAATCCTACTAAAACCTGAAGCGGAAGTCCTACCATAAATACGTTCATCTGTGGAATAAACCGGTTCACTACAGCTAATATAAGGTTGAGAATTAAAGCACTTAAGAATACAGGGAGAGAAACTTTTACTCCTAAATTAAAACTCTCGTAGAAGAAATTAAGAAAAACTTCTGGGTCTAAACTAAATAAATTAAAGGAACCTATCGGTAGGTTAATAAAACTTTCACCCAAAGCCAGAATAATAACTTCCGCTCCTCCGATTGTAAGGAATATCAATGTCCCGTAGAGAAAGAAAAATCCGGCAAATAAACTCATCTGAGGTTGTCCCGGTATAAACATTTGGAGAAAACCAAGCCCTGTATGAAGAGCTATAATCTCTCCCGCGATGAGCAGTGCATCGAGAATTAATCTGAGTATAAGGCTAGTAATGAAACCGAACAAAGATTCATTTATTGCATAAAGAATAAATTCCATAAAAGTTTTTACTTCTATAGGCTTTATTTCTATAAAGGAAATAATTGCAAAGGCTATAGAAAAAGTGAGAAATAGCCTTACATTGAGAGGTATATAATTTGAACCGAAAAATGGAAACATGAAAAGGAAAACAGCTACTCTGAAGTAGGATAGGAGTAAAGTTATAAGAAAATTTTCATCTATTATTTTATCCATACGGGAATGTTTGCAAAAATTTCTTTTGCAAAATCAACTAACTTAGTAAGCATCCATCCTCCGAGTAGAAAAATAACCAGAAACGCTGTAAGTACCTTTGGTATATAAGCAAGTGTCATCTCTTGTATCTGTGTAGCTGCTTGAAAAATGCTTACCGCAAGACCTACAAAAAACGTGGCTAATAGCACGGGCATAGCAAGGAGTAAAGTCATTTCAAGGGCTCTTTGACCGAGAGAAACGATTAAGTCTTGCTCCATAGGGAATATAATAATTCAAGTAATACGCTGGGTGAGAAATTAAGTGGAAATAAAGGAAGCGACACCTAAAGCGGAGAGGTAAACAAGCAAACAAATAAAATTTCTCCAGCCACTCAATTCTAAGAATCTTACTTTTGAAAACAGTCCTTCAACTCTTTGCCTTACAGAC
>QNXQ01000031.1 GCA_003978875.1 Aquifex sp.
CCTCCCACTCTCCGAGGTCTTACTTCCCACTCTGGCTTTAACTTCTCTATTACCTTGTGCAACAGTTCCACAGGATGCATATTCACTTCCTTCGCCGCTTCCTCCAAAGCCGTGTACACTATCCACTCCGCTACACTCTTCTTCCCATCCTTCATCACCTTGTTTATTAACTTCTGAACCAATACATCTCCATACTTCGGGTCGGGTGGTATTTCTCTGGGTTTTACAGGCCCTTTCCTTGGCATCTATCAACCTCCTTTCTTCTCCTCTTTAGGTCTCTTTGTTCCATACTTAGAACGTGATTGTCTCCTTCCTTCCACTCCCGCTGTGTCCAATGCTCCCCTGATTATTTTGTATCTCACTCCGGGAAGGTCTTTTACTCTTCCTCCTCTCACAAGAACTATTGAGTGTTCTTGGAGGTTATGTCCTTCGCCGGGTATGTATGCGGTTACTTCTATTCCGTTTGATAGTCTGACTCTTGCGACTTTTCTCAGGGCTGAGTTTGGTTTTTTAGGTGTTACAGTGTATACTCTTACGCAAACGCCTCTTTTTTGAGGGCATCCTTGCAGAGCCGGTGCTTTGGATTTCTTCTTTCTCCTCTCTCTTCCGTACTTTACCAGCTGGTTAAACGTCGGCATTCACATCCTCCTGATTAACGTCGCAAAAGAATAGTATAAACAATAGAATTAAAATTTACCACAGGGAAGGTTGTTATACCTTTACACCAACAGCATAACCCAATAAAGTTTAAAATATACTCACCCTTGACAAATAATTCAGTATAGAAGTATCTTTTTCTTTTGCAAAGGAGGTAATAAGGATGGCAAGTAAAGCGAGCGGTGGTTCAACAAAAAACGGAAGAGATAGTATTTCTAAAAGATTAGGTGTGAAAAGATACGACGGCCAGTTTGTAAAGGCTGGGAACATTATAGTAAGACAGAGAGGAACAAGGATTTATCCTGGAAAGAATGTAGGAATGGGTTCTGACTATACACTCTTTGCTCTAAAGGACGGATATGTTCACTTTGAAACGAGAAGAAAGAAGAAAGTTGTAAACGTTCTCTCTCCCGAAGAGTGGGAACAATTGATGGCTCAGAAAAACGGAAGTGTTCATTAACGCAGGAATTTATTAAAGGTATCCCTTAATTTCTCCATCCTTTCCTTCAATTCTTTTCTAAATCTTTCCTCATCCATCCCTATGGAGGTTGCCACTTTAGGGATGTCTTGTTCGGTCAATACCGATGTTCCCCTCTCCTTCATCAACCTGAGGTGTGTTTCTACAAGCCTTAAAAACATAAAGCTTTCATATGCGGTTTTTAGCTCTGGATAATAATCGATTAATTTTTCAAAGCCCCTTATCATAGAGGTTTCCCTTATCTTTTCCTTTATAAGGAGATACTGAATAAGGAATTCTCCATCAACTATACCTCCTTCTCCCAGTTTAATATCTATAATTCCCTTTCCTTTCTTCGATACACTCTGGAGTTTTAATCTCATTTCATAAACTTCTCTTTTTTCCTTTTCTCCCCAAGGCTCATCGAATAAGAATTCTTCTATCAGGTGCTCAAACTCCTTGTAGAAGTTTTCCTCCCCGACGGTAAAACGGGCCCTCGTCCATGCAAGTCTTTCCCAGGTTCTCGCTTCCCTTTTGAAATACTTTTTGTAGAAGTCGTACGTAGGAACAAGCTCTCCCTTTGTTCCCATAGGCCTTAGCCGAAAATCCACACTGTATAGGTATCCTTCCGAAGTGTGAGCGGTGATAAATCTCACCAAGTTTTTAACTTTGTCATAAACCTCCTGTTTTTCTTCAAAGTTCCTTACAGCAAAAACTAAATCCAAATCCGAACCAAAATTCAATTCTCTACTTCCTAACTTTCCGAGTGAGTAAAGTAAAGCCTTGTTTTTATTCAAACCTAAGTCATTCCAGAGTTTTGTAAGTATGAAGTCTGCAAGAGAGGATAAGGAAAGGAAAAGCTTCTTCAGTTTTTCGTATTTTTCTTCTTCTTTGAGAAGGTATACCAAACCTATACGAACTTCCCAAACGGTTTTAAATCGCCTGTAAAGGTTTTCGGGCGAAAGGTTTAAAGTTTCCCTGTACTTTTGAAACTCCCTCTCAAAATCTTCCCATGAAGGGAAATCCCTATAAAGGGTAAGAGCATCTTCGACTAAATCTGGATTTTTAGAAATCAGGTATGAAAGGTAGTTAGAAAGGGAAAAAACGGTAAATAGTTTATCAAAGAACTCCTCTCTTTTATCCTCTGAAAGTATTACCCTTCTTCCAGTAGGGTTAAAGAAGAACCTAAAGAAGTTCTTAATAGTTTCATCGGGATTAGTGGCTTTTTGTGAAAGTTCAACGATTTGAGGAATTAATCTTATATAAATCCTCTTTTCCTTCTCGGAAAAATGAATGTTCTGGGTCCCGTAAACGGGTTCCGTCAGGAGTAAAAAAATCTGCTTGGTACTTTTAAATCCTTTTTCCTTTAGAAGTTTTTCTCCCCATTCTAAATCTTCGGTAATTACAGCCTCTTGGATGCTATCCAGCTCTTCAATCGTTTCCTTGGGAAGTAATTGGTCAAAAACAGCTTTTACGTTTTGTTTATGATGATTTAATTGATTTTCCAATTCTTCTTTGGAGTTGAAACCTAAAAACTTTGCAAACAATTCTTTATCACCTTCCCTCAGAACGTGTGTCTGCAGACACTCTTTCAGCTGAATTCTATGCTCCAGCTTCCTTAAAAAAGTATAGGCTTTTTCTAGAGCCTCTGCTTCGTCAGAGGAAAATACTCCTTTTTGCATCAATTTGTATATAGCCCTGTAGGTATTACTTTCCCTGAGGATAGGAGATTTAGCTCCTAAGAGAATAACGAGAGATTGAACGCTGAATTCAACTTCCCTTATTCCACCCTCTCCGGTTTTTACGTTATAACCTTTTATAAAGCGTTTTTTTCCCTCCGCCTCAATTCTTTTTTTCATAAGCCTTATCTCTTCAATTACTTTGTAGTCTGCGGAGGAAAACACGAAAGGATTGACTACTTCCTTCAAAAATCTATCCGCAAGATTGCGGTCTCCTGCACTGTACCTTGCCCTTAGCAGCGCAAACTTTTCCCATATCCTTCCATAGCTTTCGTAGTAAAGTTCCGCACTTCTCAGAGACATGGATATTGGTCCGGATTTACCAAAGGGTCTTAGGTCTAAATCTACCGAATAAAGTACTCCCTCAGAGGTTTGTGTGGTCATGAGTTTTACCAGTTTCTGAAAGAACTTGGTAAAGAATTCGTTTAAGCTCAGCTTCCCTGCATTTCCTTTGTCGGAAGAGTGAATAAATATAAGGTCTACATCGGAATAGTAATTGAGTTCTTCACTTCCCAATTTACCGAGTCCGAGAACTGTGGCTGTGGCTATCTTTCCATTTTCTTCTTTAGGTTCTCCGTAAGTATCTACACTTTCTTCCCATGCTCTTTGAAAGGAGATTTCAATCAATGCATCTGCAAGGTGGGAGTACTCATTGAGTATATCCTCATAGGATGAAACACCCAATAGCTCCTTGGCAAATATCCTCATTAACTCCTTATGTCTGTAAAAAGCGAGTTTTTCGGAAAAACTGTAATCGTCTTTGACATTCGAGGTAAGGTTTTTAAGCTCTTCAAGGTAGTCCTCTTTTTCTTTCACAAGATACCAAAGATTAGGTATGGTATTTTGAAACTCCGTAGGATGGCGAAGGAGAAACTTTCTCAAACATTGGGATTGTTCCAGTATCATAAGGAGGAGTATGAAACGCCGTTCGTTTAGGTAATCCAGAAGGCTTCTTGGCTCTGGATGTTTTTTTAAAAGCTCCTCAAAGTAGGTATAAGTTTTCTTAAGGTCAACTATGAAATTTTCCGCGGTTTTAAGCCAAGAGGAGGGAACCAAAGACATTTAAGGTCCTATTGTCAACTTGGTTCCCTTAGAGGGCGGGACATGTTTGAGCATGTTAAGAGAAAAGTTCAGATTTTCATAGAGTGTTATAGAGTAGTTATCCCAAAAAACGCAAGTACCTGCAAGACAGAAATATCCTCCGCTGGGAGGAGCTATTTGTTCCGCTATGAGAAGCGAATAGTTATCCTTGTTAGATTTTGCAGTATCCTCACCTCTTACGACTATTTTGATATCGGGCATTATAGGCTTTATGGAAGCCGTACAAGCAAGAACTATTTTCTGAACGTTAACCTCATTCTTTTCGTTTTTGTTATACCTTCTTATTTTTGAGGTAACTACAAAATATTTATCTCCGTTGTGGTTATTAACTTCGTCCGTCACCTCATCGGGATTTAGTTCCATTCCGAAGGCTTTTGCAAGGGTATTACAGGTATCTGCAATTTTATCCTCGTTTTTGTAATACCCTGCGAGGATTACCTTTTTACCGTCCTTCCATACCCATCTTTCAACGTCTTTGACCTCATTTTCCGTAAAAGGTATTTCGGGATAATTAAAGACAATTACATCGTACTTATTCAAACTTTCCCAGTCATCAACCTCATCTATCTCTATTCCAGCCTTTTCAGCTTCTTTTTGAAGAATAGAGAAGTAATAGTAGTCCGTTATTGTAAACTCTTGATGTGTAATGTCCCAACCTACCTTTATACCCATGAGTATTAATTTTACTCATCAAAAGATTTTCAAACCTTAGTAAATTTAGAGTTTCACTTTTTTCTCTTGGGAGCTAAGACGAAAATCATGAAGTTTCCTTCCTTCTTGGGTTTTACTTCAACTTCAGCCAAATCTTGAAGCTCATTTATAATTCTTTCGGCTAACTTCTTGCCGAGTTCAGGGTATATGTTTTCCCTTCCTCTGAATCTAATCCATACCTTTACCTTATCACCGTCTTGCAGGAATTCTTTCATGTGCTTTAGTTTTACCTGAAGGTCGTGTTCGTCTATCCTCACCTTCATTCTGATATCTTTAACTTCTATTTGGTGTTCCCTCTGCTTCTTTCTGGCTTCCCTTTCTTTCTTTTTTAATTCGTACTTGAACTTACCGTAGTCCATAATCTTGCATACCGGCGGTTTAGCCTGAGGAGCTATCTCCACAAGGTCGAGACCTTTTTCCTCCGCTATTTTTAGAGCTTCTTCCAAAGGCACTATTCCTATTTGCTGACCGTTTTCGTCAATCAATCTGCATTCCTTAGCCCTAATTTGTCTGTTTACTCTGTAATCCTTTAACTTACCCATTTAACCTCCTCGTAAATTTGTTATTAAGATTAAGCTTGATACCACAAAATTGGTGAATAGAACCGATAATGAAGTGTAAGAAATTTTTCTAAATTTAACCCTTTTAGGATGGTTAAAATCAAGGGATTCTATACTTCCTATTTCCCTCTTTAACTCCTTAAGTTTTTTCGAGATTAATACATTGATGCTCAAGCCTATCAATAATATAAACCCTTCAAAAAAGTTAAACAACACCGTATATATAAAGAGCAAAATAAAGAAAATTCTGTAAAAAGACCATAAAATTTTTCCGTAAAAATGTCCTGCTATATCCTTATTTAAGTGCGTTTTTAAGAGTACAGGAGAAATAACGAATACGAGAAGAAAAAGAGAACCTACATATAAGGAGAGTATATAGTTAGCCATGTTTTTTTCTTATCTTCATAAGAATTACTCGAAAGAGGAAACCGGAGAGGAACATAACGGTAATTATACCTATAATTGCAAAAATAAACAAATACTTCATACCATTTTATATTACTCTTTCCGCGTGTCTGTTAGCATGACATTGAATATTAACCGCTACCGGCAGTGAGGCTATATGACAAGGGTACATCTCAACCTTTACATCTACGGCTGTAACTGTTCCTCCAAAGCCCATAGGTCCCCAACCTATTTTGTTAACCTCCTCAAGGAGTTCTTCTTCAACTTTAGCTATTAAAGGGTTTTCATGTCTCTTTCCTACAGGTCTGAGCAACGCCTTTTTAGCGAGATACGCACAGTACTCAAAGTTACCGCCTATACCCACACCTACTGTAAAAGGAGGACACGCGTTCGGACCTGCAAGTCTGACGGTTTCAAGGATGAAATTTTTCACACCTTCCCAACCATCTGCAGGTTTGAGCATTGCAAGCCTTGAGGTATTTTCCGAACCTGCACCTTTGGGAGCTACAACTATCTTTATCCTATCCCCGGGAACAACTTCATAGTGGATAATCGCGGGAGTATTGTCCTTTGTATTTTTCCTTTCAAAAAGAGGATCCCATACCATGGAAGCTCTTAAGTATCCTTCCTCGGTAGCTTCCCTCACACCTTGGTTTATAGCTTCTTCCAATGAGCCTCCTACCACGCGAACGTCTTGCCCTATGAAGACAAAGATTACATCCACTCCCGTGTCCTGACAGTATGGCATCTTTTCTTTTTCGGCTATTTCCGCATTAAGGAGTATCTGCTCTAACACCTCCCTTCCGACAGTAGACTCTTCCACCTTTAGAGCTTCCTGGAAAGCAACTCTAACTTCCTGCGGAAGTCGACAATTAGCTTCAATAATCGCTTCCTTTACAGCTTCCTTTATATCATTCACGTGAACTTCTCTCACTGAGTATCGCCTCCGCAACTTCTACAGTTTTCTTAACAGATTCAACGGAACGCTTCCACATTTCCCTTTCTTCTTCTATCATAGGCACTTTTATAACTTCTTCAACCCCATTTGACCCTAGTTTTACCGGAACTCCCACACAGAATCCCTGGACACCGTAGTAATCACCTGCTTCTCCATCAAGGTAAACGCTGCAAGGTAGAATTCTTTTACTGTTTTGAACAAAAGCCTCTATCATATCCACTATAGCAGCCGCAGGAGCGTAGTAAGCAGATGTTCCCATTAGGTTAACGATTTCACCACCGCCAAAACGTGTTCTCTCAACAATCTTTTCCAACTTTTCCTTAGGAAGTAAATCCTTAAGAGGAATTCCACCAACATTGGAAATAGAAATTAAAGGAACCATTTCATCTCCGTGACCGCCTATAACATACGCGTGAATGTCCTTAGGAGAAACCATCAGCTCTTCAGATATGAAAGTTTTAAACCTTGCTGAATCAAGCACTCCAGCCATTCCCACAACTCTGTTCTTTGGAACTCCGAGGAGTTTATAGGTAACGTATGTCATAACGTCTACCGGATTTGTAACCACCACAACGATAGCATCGGGAGCAAACTTCTTTATCCTTTCGGCTATTACGGAGATGATTTTGATGTTAGCCTCAAGGAGGTCTTCTCTACTCATACCAGGTCTTCTGGGAAATCCTGCTGTGATGATAACTATGTCTGAACCTTCCAGAGGTTCATAACCTTCTCCATCGGGAGTGACAGTATAGCCTTCTACTTTTGCGTCTATATCCATAGCGGAAAGCATTTGTTTCATATCGAGTGCTTTTCCCTTTACGGGTTCAAATACTTTTCCATCTACCTGTCTGGGAATATCGAACATTTTGACGTTAGCTATATTTCTGAGAAGGAGGAGGGAAGCAACGTGTTCCCCCACATTCCCCGCACCTACTATAGAAACCGTTTTTTTCATCTTCATGCGTTGACCTCCTTCTTTTGCTTGTTCTTTATGTAGTTGAGTCTTCCACCCGCTATCAGGATTTCCTTCTGTACAGGTGTGAGGTTGTAGGTACACAGGATTTCTTCTCCGGTAGTTTTGTTGATAACCACAATATCTTCACCTTTCTTTAGTCTTTCTATGAGGTCGGGAATTTCTATTTCATCTCCGAGGCTGAATTTGTTGTAATCGTCCTTATTCTTAAACTCGAGAGGAACTATACCGAAGTTTATGAGATTTGCGTGGTGAATTCTCGCAAAGGATTTAGCGATGACAGCCCTTACTCCTAAGAATCTCGGAGCCAGTGCAGCGTGTTCTCTGGAGGAACCTTGTCCGTAGTTTTCTCCTCCTATAATTACTCCGGCTTTGCCCTTTTCCTTCAGGTTCTTCATTCTCGGAACGAACTCGGGGTCTACATAGTGATAAACGTATTCAGAGATAGCGTATATGTTGGACCTTAAAGGTAGAATCTTTGCTCCTGCAGGCATTATATGGTCGGTGGTAATGTTATCCTCAACTATTAACGCAACTTCTCCCTCTATCTTCTCGGGAAGAGCATCAAATTCAGGTAGGGGTTTTATGTTTGGACCTCTGTAAATTTCAACTTTTTCCCTCTCCTCTTTAGGAAGCGGAGGAATAAACGCTTCGTCACCGTAAGGGAATTTCTCGGGCATTTCAACTCTAATCCACTTGATTCCTTCCCTTTGAGCCAGCTTTCTGGGGTCTATAATTTCACCGGCTATTGCTGCAGCCACACAAGTTTCCGGAGATGCGAGATATACCTTTGCATCGGGAGTTCCGGCTCTTCCTTTGAAGTTTCTGTTAAAGCTTCTTACAGATACTCCGTTAGTAGGAGGTGCAAATCCCATTCCTATACAAGGACCACATGCACTTTCTAAAATTCTTGCACCTGCTTTGAGGAAGTTAAGGAGTGCTCCATTTTGGGTAATAAGTTCGAGAGCTTGTTTGGATCCGGGAGCAACTGCAAAAACTACGTCAGGGTGAACACGTCTTCCTTCTAAAAGTTGTGCGGCTCTGCTAAGGTCCACAAATGAAGAGTTTGTACATGAACCTATAACTACCTGGTCTACCTTTACACCTTCTATTTCCCTTACGGGAACTACGTTATCGGGGGAGTGGGGTTGAGCTATCAGAGGTTCAAGTTCAGATAAATTTATCTCAATAATTTCATCGTATTCAGCATCGGGGTCAGGAAGTAGCTCTATCCAATCCTCTTCCCTTCCCTGAGCTTTTAGATAAGCTCTGGTGATTTCATCGGAAGGGAAGATAGATGTGGTAGCTCCGAGTTCTGCTCCCATATTGGTAATGGTTGCCCTTTCGGGAACGGATAACTCTTTAACACCTTCTCCGAAATACTCAAATATCTTTCCTAATCCTCCTTTCACCGTTAATCTTCTCAGAAGTTCGAGGATTATATCCTTAGCCGATACCCATTCGGGCATTTTTCCTTTCAGGTGAATACCGACTATTTTGGGCATCTTCAAGTAGAAGGGTTCTCCCGCCATAGCTGCTGCAACGTCAAGACCTCCTGCACCTATTGCGAGCATTCCCATTCCGCCGGCCGTAGGTGTATGGGAATCAGAACCGAGTAGAGTTTTGCCCGGCTTTGCAAACCTTTCCAGGTGAACCTGGTGACATATTCCGTTTCCTGGCTTGGAGAGCCATATACCGAACTTCTTAGCTACGCTCATAAGGTATTTGTGGTCATCCGCATTCCTGAAATCTGTCTGGAGCATATTGTGGTCTATATAGGATACGGAGAGTTCAGTTTTTACCTCTGGGACACCCATAGCTTCAAATTCCAGATAACACATAGTTCCGGTAGCATCTTGGGTGAGTGTCTGGTCAATTTTTATAGCTATCTCTTCACCCGGCTCCATCTTTCCGGATACCAAATGATTTTTAATGATTTTCCAAGCTACAGTCCCTTTAGCCATACTGACCTCCTTTCAAAACAATTTTAAAATACAGTTTTAAAATTTTAAAATCCCATGAGTTCCTTGAGTTTCTTATAAGGATTTTCGCTCTTCATAAGGGATGTTCCCACAAGGAAAGCATCAACCTGATAGTTCATTAAATCCAAAATTTCCTCTCGCTTGCTTATCCCGCTCTCCGATATTACAAACTTCGCACCCATATCCTTTATCTTGGGGGCAAGCTCCCTAGTTCTGTTTAGGTCTATCTTGAAGGTTTGAAGATCCCTGTTGTTTATTCCTATAATCTCCGCACCTTGGCCAACAGCTCTTTGAGCTTCCTCTAAAGTAAAGATTTCCACAAGGGGAGAAATACCGAGCTCCTTTGAAAAGTTTATTAGCTCTTTGAGTTCCTTTTCCGATAGCATTCTTACGATTAGAAGCACTATGTCAGCTCCGAAGGCTTTGGCTTCTAATATCTGCAGTTTATCTACTGTAAAATCTTTTCTGAGAACTGGGAGTTTAACCGCATTCCTTACCTTTTTCAAATCCTCCAGAGAACCTTTAAAATAATTGGAGTCAGTTAAAACGGATATTGCTATAGCTCCCGCTCTTTCGTAAAGTTTAGCTTGCTCTTTGGGGTTTACCTCTTTTATGTTTCCTTCAGAAGGAGATGCCTTTTTTACTTCGGCGATTATCTTGGTTCTACAGCTCGTGAGAGCATTTTCAAGGTCATAAAATTCTTTCCTTTCCTCTATCATTTTTTCCAGTTTCTTTATATACTCGGGCGAACGATTTACTTCCCTTTCCTTAAGAATTCTTATTTCCTCCAAAAAGCCCATAGCTTAATAACTTACCAGTAATCTCCTCTTTTAGCAGGAGTAAACTGATGAAATAGATTAACATAAATAACGGTATAGAAAATACAAGAAAAACAGAAGAATATATAAACTTTTTTGCAAGAAAAATGGATACACCCATAATAATTGATGAAAATGAAACCTTGAATAAATTTCCAAAGTCAAGAGAAGGCTTTTTTTGCAGTTTTACATAGAGGTAAAGTAAAGCGATAAAGGAAGCAAACAGCGCCGATATGGGAAAACTGAAAACACCCATACCTAAAATAAATATCAAGGTAGATCCAAGTATTCCTTCTACAAAAACTCCTAAAAAAGTTGCCCTTACCGGAATTTCTACATTTTTTTCAGAATAAAATACGGATTTAAATAAATGCTGCAAAGAATAAATCGGTATTGTAAGGGAATAAAGGGAGAGAAGTTTAGAAGTATAATAGGCATCCTCCTTTGTAAAATCTCCTCGAAGATACAACACATTTACTACGTCTTCTGCTAAGAGAAACAATCCTACAGAAGCGGGAATGCTGAATAGAAAAATTATTTTTAATGCTGTATTTATATTTTTCTTTTTATCTTCTCCCGAAGAAATTACAGCAAGAAGTGTATTGCTTACACTTATCGAGAAAAGGCTTATAGGCAGCAGGTAAATTCTACTTGCATAGTAAATGTAAGAAATGCTTCCCACCTTTAGAAAAGAAGCAAGAAATGTATCAACCAGCAGGGAAATCTGATTTGCCGAAAAGCTTCCTACAGTTAAAAGAAACTTTTTAAGGAAATTCTTTATTTCTTTGTCAATAACAATTTTGGGCTTAACGAAGATATTTTCCTTTAAAAGTAAAGCGAAGTTAGGTATTATCTGGAAGATTCCACCGAGAATTACACCCAGAACCAAAGCATAGGCTCCGAATATCCCAGAAAAAAATATCAAGGAAAGTATAAATAAGAGGTTAAACACGGCTTGAGAAACGGAAGGGATAAAAAAATAACCCTTTACCAGCAAGATAGCCATACTAAAGGCATACAAAGTTGCAAAAAGCAAATACGTAAATGTAAACCTTAAAAAATCTACGGCGTAGTGGAAGGTTTCCTTTTCCTTAATGCCAGGAGCAAGAAGGGAAATTATAAAAGGAGAAAGGGAAATACCTATGAGAGTTATGGCGAAAGAAAAAGTGAGCAAAAGCCCAAATATTTTTGAAAGGAAATCTTTCTCTCTATTTTCTTTTAAGGCTTCTCCGTAGAAGGGCATAAATACAGCGTTAAAGCCTCCTTCTCCGAATATACGCCTGAAGGTGTTGGGAATTCTAAAGGCTATAAAGAAAGCATCCGATATATGTGAAGCTCCGAAGTAATAGGCTATCGCTGCATCCCTCAGATAACCTAAAATCCTGCTGAAAAGAATTCCTAAGGAAAATAGAAACGAACCGCGGAAAAGGCGGGACAAAGCTTATTAATCCATATCCTCTTTTTCTATTTTTTGTTCATCGGATAATCTTTCAACTTCCGTGTCGTAGAATCTATTTTCGAGTTTTTTGAGAACTTTCGGTAAAGTGGTGTATTCCATTTCTTCCGCGGGAAGTCTATGGGGTTCGAATATTCCCTGTCTTCTGAGGATATCTGCCATCTCTTGGGCTACCTGTCTTGCCTTGTCAAAGGCAGGGTCTTTAAACATATCGGCGGGACCTATTAATTTTCCGTCGGCAAGCTGGTACCCTGCACCGATTACTCTGGGAGGCCCGTCGAATCTGGAAGGTCTTGCATCTTCAAAGGAAACGGGCATTAAAGGTCCGTTGTGGGACCCCCTCATCCATCCTTCAACTATCCAAGGTCTTGCGAAAGGTTCGAGAATTTCTCCCACGGCGGGGAAACCGCTCTGGGATCTCACTATTAGAACGGGGTCATCCTTTCCTACGTATTGACCTGCAATCAAGGAAAGTCTCTGGGTTGATGCCGAAGCCGCAATTTCTCCGTCGTAGTTTCTATAAACGTTCTTGACAACGTACTTTCCTACGGAACCTATAAGAGCCAGCAGGTCGTACAATTCAGAAGGAGTACTTAACTTTACCGCTTTTCCGGTATAAACGTCAAGAACCTCAAAGGTAAATCCTTCGTGCATTTTGGGGTCTATTACGAGTCCTGCTGTGTTCATAGGGTCTGCAAACATCTCGTAAAGGGGTAGGTTCCAGGCACTCGGAGATGTTTTATCCGCAAAGAAGACAATTACTGGTTCAGAAGGTCTTTCTTCGAATTCCATTTCTGCAACACCGGGTCCAAGACCCTTTACATTACCGCTAAAGGTATCGGTAAGTAAATCCTGACCGGCTCCGTAGAGTTTTAACTTCTTTGCTACTTCTGTTCCCTTTTCGAAAGCTTCCCAAGCAATCTTATGAACCAGCTCGGAATCTACGCCGTGGGTATGGGTCATAACTATTGCAATATCATCACCGCAGGTAAGAATGTCTAAGTCTATAAGGTTTCCTTTTTCAACTTCCTTCTCTACATGCTCTTTTACGGCATTTACAACTTCAGGATGAGTAGAGGAATGTCCTACGTATCCACCTATGTCAGCTTTGATAACACTTAAAGTTATTTTCATCACCTTCCCTCCTTTATACTTTTAGTTCTTCTATTTTTTTCTCTATTTCTGATAATTTGCTCTTTAGGTTTTCAACCTCTTTCATAATTCTGGGATTATACATTATTTCTCCTTTAGAGAGATACTTTGCTCTGTTTTTCAGTTCCTTTATCCTTCTCCTTATTTTCCTGTACTCCCTTATATAGAACCAGGTTGCTATTGCGGAGGCAGTTTTTATAATGTCTTTATTGTACCATCTTAGCTCCCTTTTAAATCTCCTCCTTTCCCTTGGAGGAGCGTGCATACATAATATTTGAACCTCTTTGCCCTTTCCATCTTTGACCAGATTTTCCATTACCGCTTGGAAGGAGCCTTGATATTTCTTTTTCTCTCCGTTAATCTTTACCCACAGTTCCATTTCCTACCTCCGTTTCCTTTAATCCTGAAGACTTATATATTTTACTAAAACTTCTTTATTTCTATACCGTACTTCTTTATCCTGTAGTCCAATTGTCTGAGGGTATATCCCAGAAGTTTGGCTGCCCTTGACTTGACGTAGCCGGTTTTTTCCAGAGCCTCTATTATTCTTTCCTTTTCCGTTTCCTCTATGAATTTTTGAAGATCTCCCTTTTCCTTTATCTTTTTCTCCTTGAGATGTTCGGGTAAATCTCTGGGAGTTACCCTTCCTTCGTTTAAAATAACAATTCGCTCTATTATATTTGCAAGCTCCCTAACATTTCCGGGGTAATCGTATTCGAGAAAAATCTGCATAGCTTCCTTTGTAAGGTATACCCTTTTTTGATATTTATCGTTAAACTCTTCAAGGAAGTGTTCTATGAGAAGGGGAATATCTTCTCTTCTTTCTCTGAGCGGTGGCACATGAATAGGTATTACGTTGAGTCTGTAATACAAATCTTCCCTGAACTTTCCTTCTTCAACGAGTTTTCTCAAATCTTTATTAGTCGCCGCAATTATCCTTACATCTACTTTTATCGTTTTTTCACTGCCGAGTCTCTCCAGTTCTTTATCCTGAAGAACCCTGAGAAGTTTTGCTTGAAGGTTTAGAGGCATATCTCCGATTTCATCTAGAAAGATAGTTCCTCCGTTTGCCAATTCAAACTTACCTTTCTTGGAGGTGTAAGCTCCCGTGAATGCACCCTTTTCATAACCAAAAAGCTCTGCTTCCAATAGCTCTCCGGGTATAGCTGCACAGTTTACCGTAACAAAAGGTTTATCCCTTCTCGGACTTTCATAATGAATGGTTTTCGCTATAAGACTCTTCCCAGTACCGCTTTCACCGAGCAGGAGAACAGTACTATCAGTTTTCGATACCTTCTCTATCAGCTCGATTAACTGCCTTATCGCCTTGCTCCTGCCTATAATACCGTGTAGTGAATATTTTTCCTGTAGTTCCCTTGTTAAAAGTTTCTTCTCTTCCTCCCATTCTTCCCTTTCCCTTTCCAGCTTCTCGTGTAGTTTAAAGAATAAACCGAGGAGATTCCCTATAATGCTAAGGGTTTCGAGAAACTTTTCAACACTCTCTGTATTTTCAAACTCCCTGAAGGTAACCAAAACTCCTTCTATTTCCCCTCCTACCCTCACGGGCACAGCTACGAGATAATGATTTTCCGTCAATATTTCTCCTATACCTGTTTTATTAACAAACAGTTCACTGTTTTTTACAGCCGGTATAACTACGGGAGTTCCCCTTTTGAATACTCTTCCCGTAATTCCTTCCCCTTTTTTAAAAGCTACCGGTTTATTTAAAACGGAACCGAAGAAACTTTTAATTTTCACCGATTTCCCGTCTTTTACGGCTATAAAGCTATGTTCTACTCCCATATACGAGTATAGAATTTTTAAAACTTCCGTCAGGCTTTTCTCAAATGTGTACTCGCCTGTAAGTATTTTTGTTATTTCATTTACTACGTAAAGTTCCTTTAGCTTTAAAGTTTTACTTTCCATCCAGAAAATTAATTTAATTTATCCAGAACCCTACGGGGTACATATTTCCTTATAAACTTTATATTTACAATTCTCTTCACCAATTTGGGATAAGCTTTATAGAGGCAAAATAGAGCTGGGATAAAGAAAGGACTTGAAGGAACCAAGGGAAGTAGCAAACCTATGAATCCCAAAATCGAAAGCAGTAAGAAGCAGAAAACGTAAATAAACTTCATAGGTTCTGCCCGTTCTTTTTCCAGATAAGATAACTTATGCTCACAACTCCAAATAGGTATATCAAAAGTATATTAATGAATGTTAAAAAGTAGGCAAATACGGCGAGAGGTGGAAATAATTTAGTGAGAATAGCTTGAAGTAAGAAAATCCCTAAAGAAATCGTACCTATAGTCCATAAAAAAGCCAAAAACTTGAAAATTTGTTCTAAATGATACTATAATTTATTTCTGTGAAGGCTAAAGAGGTTTTGGAACTTCTAAGAATCTCAAGACCAACTTTAGCAAGGTTAGTCAAGAGAGGTGAGATAAAAGTTAAGAAATTACCTAATGGAAGATTGGA
>QNXQ01000084.1 GCA_003978875.1 Aquifex sp.
ACGGATATTATTTTCATTACGGCCTATAATGAATATGCCATGCAGGCCTTCAAATATGCCGCTTTCGATTTTCTGACCAAGCCTATAGACCCGGAAAACCTGCGGAACACCATCGAAAGGTATAAAACCACAAAAAGGCGAGATACAAAGAAAATATCTTTTTTAATTTTCTCTAACATTAATTTAAAAATATGATAAGTTTTAACGCTTAGGTGTATACTCTAAACCTACTGCTTTGAAAAGTTGTGCAAGTTCTCCCTGATTTAAATCTCTCCACTTGCCGGGAGAAAGTTTTCCAAGCTTTACCGGACCTATTGCAATTCTTTTAAGTCTTTTTACCTTGTGTCCAAAGAAGGCGAGATACCTTTTTACCAGATGTTTTCTCCCTTCATGGAATGTAATTTCAATAAGGGTTTTATCCCCTTCGTAGCGAACTATTCTCACATTATCCGGCTTGGCAAATCCGTCTTCCAACTCAGCTCCCTTTCTTATCCTCTTTAATGTATTTACAGAAACTTTTCCCTCAACTAATGCGAGATAAACTTTCGGGAGTTTATATCTTGGATGAAGAATTCTGTTTGCTAACTCACCGTCATTTGTGAGTATCAAAAGTCCTTCTGTGTTGTAATCTAGCCTACCAACGGGAAATACCCTTTCGGGAATATCTTTTATAAGTTCCTGAATGGTTTTCCTGCCATCGCGAGAAGGCCCTAGCTGGGTAAGATAACAACAAGGTTTATAAAGCATTATATAGCGCTTCCTCTGAGGTTTTATTACTTTACCGTCTACTTCAACTATGTCAACCTCCGGGTCTACCCTTGTTCCGAGGTTTTTTATAACCTCTCCGTTTACCTTTACCCTTCCTTCCAAAATTAATCTTTCTGCCTTTCTCCTTGATGCTACCCCCGCTTCCGATAAAAACTTGTTTATTCTGACCTTCATCTTAAATAAAGATATACTTAAAACCTATTCCGAATAGTATTATCCCGAGAACTAACCTCAATTTTCTTTCTCCCAAGAAGTGGGAAACGTAAGGACCCAGAAAAGAACCGAGTATTACTCCTATAGATTCAAAACCTATAAATCTCCAGTCTACATTTACCCCTAAGTTTATGTAGTTAAAAATGCTTACCGTTGACGTAATTAATATAGAAAAAGCGCTTGTTCCCGGAACAAGATACATAGGAACCTTTAAAATGGAAACCATAAACGGAACCAGTAGAAACCCACCTCCTACACCCAAAGCTGATGAAATTAAAGCAACTAAAAAACCCGCAAGCAACGGATAAATGGGATTAAATTTATGCTCCTCCTGTAGAAATGAATATTTAATCTCCCTAACGCTTCTACTTATAACTTTTACTTTCCTATCTTTACTCTCCTTTATACCTTTGTCTATTTTTTTTACCTTTTCCTTTTCCTTATGAAATACGTCGTAGAAAATTTTAAAAGCCACCACAAAGGTAAACAGACCAAACAGAAATTTATAACTCTTTAACTCGGTCAAGTACTTATAAGATAGTGTTGACCCGATGAGTGCTCCTAAGATACTTCCTATTCCTAAAAGTCCACCCAATATAAATATGAGTCTCCCCTGTCTCCAGTAGTTGGGAACGGAAATGGTAGTGGAAATAAACACGAGAATCTGGTTCATAACCTTTACTGTATTTGCGGAAGCAATCCCGAAAAGGGATATATGGCCGAATCCCGCTAAGATACCCCCTGCAGCTCCTACCGTTGAAAATACCGTCCCGATAACTACTCCCCAAAGTAAAGCAAGGATTTCCATTTACTTCCTCCTGACAAATGGGTATTTTCTTAACCTACCCTTTACACGTTTATCCCTTATTGCTATCTCTACTTCATTTCCTTCCCTTCTTTCCTCAAGCTGAACAAAACAAAGGGCTATTCCTTTGTTTAAAGTAGGAGAAAAAGTTCCGCTGGAGATATACCCTATCTCTTTATCACCCTTAAAAATTTTATAGCCCTTCCTCGGGACTCCCTTATCTTCAAGCTCAAGACCGAAGAGTTTTTTCTTCACCTCTTTTTTTAACATTTCCTCTTTGCCTAAGAAATCTTTGTTTGTATCTACAAATCTGTCTAAATTTGCTTCAAAGGGAGTTATACTTTCGGATATTTCATTACCGTAAAGAGGAAATCCCGCTTCTATTCGTAGAATATCCCTTGCTCCTAATCCGCAGGGAACGGCAAGCCTAATCAATTCTTCAAAAAGCTCAATTCCCTCCTTGGGTTTTATATACACCTCAAATCCGTCTTCACCCGTATAACCCGTTCTGGAAATTATGGTGTCTCCAAAGGTTTTGAATCTGTAGTATCTAATATCCGAAACGTTGAAAAACTTGTTCAGTATATTTTCGCTTTCGGGTCCCTGAATGGCTATCTGCAGGTAATCCTCTGACACATCCTTTGGAGAAACGAATTCACTTAGCCATTTTATAATTTTTTCTTTGTTCGCAGCATTTACACAGAGGAAAAACTTATCTTCGGCGAGCTTGTAAACCGTAATATCGTCCTTTACACCCCCTTTTTCATTGGTAAACAAATTATACTGAACCTTACCTACGCTTAATTTCTCAATATTGTTTGTGGTAAGAAACTGAAGTTTTTCTTTTACATTCTTCCCCTCGAGAAGAATTCTTCCCATATGAGATATATCGAAAATCCCCGCTTTACTTCTTACGGCTTTTACTTCCTCAACTATGGAACTGTACTGAAGAGGCATTCTCCAGCCGGCAAAATCGGTAAAACGAGTTTTTAACTTTTTGTGAATATCTTTTAAAGGTGTTTCCATCTAAATTATTATCCTTTACCAAACCAATACTTTTCCAGTAAATCGTAAAACTTATTTACCGATTTTTTTATCAGGTAATAGGCTTCCCTCTTATTCGGAAGTCCGAAATCCCTCTTTACGGTATCTAGAGAGGCGTCAAAGTAGCGTTTCTTTATCACCGTTTTATACGGCTCTTCAAGTTTATCTAAAAGGTTCTCCAAATCAACTATAAATATCACGTGTTTCGTAAAGCGAGCTTCCTTTTTAAACAGTTTACTCTTTCTCGGAGGAGCTTTCACAACACTTCCCTTTGAAAGCTCGATTGTAATTCTTTTTTCCTTTGCTACTTCATATTTGTCGATAATTTCAGATACTACACTCTTCTTGTAATCAAATAAATTCATTTAAATCCTCCCTTCCTATTACTTTAATTCATTCGAATCTATTATAATGGTCACAGGTCCCCAGTTTTCGATAAAAACATCCATCATAGCTCCAAAAACACCTGTTTCTACTTTAAGCCCACTTTTTTTAATTTCCTCAACAAACTTTTCGTATAACTCTTTAGCCCTTTTGGGTTCTTCTGCTTCTTCAAAGCTTGGTCTCCTTCCTTTCTTTACATTTGCATAAAGAGTGAACTGCGAAATTACAAGAATTTCTCCTTTTATATCAAGCACGGAATAGTGAAATTTCCCCTCCTCATTTTCAAAAATTCTCAAATTAAGAATCTTGTTTACAAGCTTTTTTATGTCCTCCTCTGTGTCCCTCTTGCCAATTCCCAGTAGTATGTTCAAACCTTTATCTATTTTTCCCACTATTTCACCGTCTACCTTTACCCAGCTTTGTTTTACCCTCTGCAGAACAACTCTCATCTTTTAAAGCTTACCAAACAACCACCTTTTCAGCTTCCTCTATAAGCTTCACTATATCTTCGTAACTCTTCATTACATCCTCTTTGAAAGAAAGTCCACGAGCCTCTGCATCTTCCTTACAAACAAACCAACCTTCTCTGGATGGATATCTTAAAACTCCATCCTGGATAAGAATTACAATGTCACCCTCCTTCAGATAACTAGAAGAGAAATCTCCCAACTTTCTTACAAGCCACAGAGTTTTTACAGTCATGTAATAAAATTTTACTGGAGGAGGCGAATGTGAGTGTTGATAAGTACATAATTCTCAGCTTTGCAGTGGTATACGCTGTAATAATGATAGCGGTAAAAGACATCTTAGTTAAGTACCTTGCATCTTTGTATTCGGTATCCTTTATGCTCCTCTACACTTCGTTTCAATTAGAGGGTAAACTCCAACAAGTATACGTATATGCTCTCAGAGCTGCAGGTTTCCTTTTCTTGGGATATACATTTCTTGAAAATTTCAAACTGGTAAGAATGTTGAGAAAATTAGAAAATAAAGCTTATAAAGACCCTCTTACCGGTGTTTACAACAGAAAGTTCCTCGAAGAAGTGTTCAAGTTAGAAGTAGAGAAGTACAAAAAATTTAGGAGATCCTTTTGTATTTTGTTTTTAGATCTCAATAATTTTAAGACGGTCAACGATACGTATGGACATGCTGAAGGAGATAAACTACTTAAAAAGGTTGCAGAGATTATTAAATCAAACGTGAGGAAAGAAGACTTTGTGATAAGATACGGAGGAGATGAATTTGTAATTGTCACGGATATAGAGCCTAACTATGTATTGAAACTCGTAGAAAGACTAAACAGTAGTATTCAAGTTAAGTACAACGATATAGAAATTTCCACGTCAATTGGAAGTGCTTGCTATCCTACAGATGGCAAAGACTTGGATACCCTTCTTAAAATCGCTGATATGCGGATGTACCAGATTAAGAAAATGCAAAAGGAATTACTCAAGTCTTATAAGTGGGAGTAGTTCCTTTAAATCTATATATTTGTCCGCGGCATTTACAAGCTCTATTGAGGAACTTTCCTTCGTGGACACGCATATTACCTCTTTTCCGAAGTTCCTTAGAACGTATATCAACCTTTCAAAGTCACTGTCTCCGGAGCAAAGAATAGCTGTATCGTAGTTGTCCTTCGTAAGAAGCATATCTATAGCCATATCAACGTCTACGTCTCCTTTTAGGCTTCCGTCTTTAAGTTGTTTTACAGGTTTTTTCACTACAGTTATCCCGCTAAAGGCAAGTAATTTAAAAAACTTTTCCTGTTTTTCATCTTCCTCCTTGTAAGCCAAATAGAAAAAGGTATTGTAGATGTCGTAAAAGCGTTTAAAGTAGTTCACAAACTTTATGAGGTCGATTTTTGCGTTTAGGAAATTTTTTTGAATAAAGTAAAGATTAGTCCCATCGATGAAAATCGCCGCACGTTTTTTCATTCCTCCTCACCGACTATGTACCATACCCGTATACCCGCCGAGACGTGTGCGTTTCTTTGCCAGATAGTTTCCACGTTTATCACTTTCACTTTATTGAGTTTTATCCATTCGTTTACCTGAGTCTCGAGCAGGTCTTCCAAAGTTTCATCTATAAAAGGAGCAGTTTTCCTGTAAAAATCTTTAAACTTAATTTCCAAGGCAGAACCCCCTTTCAGGTAATTTCTTCTTTATCATCTTCATTGGGTTCCTGAGGTGCAACTGCAACCGCAACTCTCGCAGGTCTTAAAACCTTATCGTGGATGTAATACCCTCTTCTAATAACTTTAACTACGGTATTAGGCGGTACTTCCGATGTTTCAACCTTCTCAACGGCTTCGGCCACGTAAGGGTCAAATTCCTTACCCTCAACGTATATTTCCCTTATACCGTATTTTTCAAATATTTTCTTCATCTCCGAATATATCATTTCTATACCCAGTACTATAGACTTTATATCTTCTGTTTTCCTTGCATACTCGAGAGCCCTTTCAAAATTGTCAATTACTTCAAGCAAATCGTTGGCAAATCTCTCATAACAATACTTCCTTTGTTCTTCCATATCCCTCCTGTATCTTTCCTTTAGATACTCAATTTCCCTCTGGAGTTCCGCAACTCTTAGGTTTGAATTTCTCGCAATAGTTTCAAGTTTTTTCAATTTTTCCTCAAGTTCCTTTTCTCTTTTTTTTAATTCTTCAAGTTCTTTTTCTAAGTTTTTTTCCTTATCCTCTTGAGATATTTCTTCTTTGTTTTCATTTTTTATTTCCTTTTCCTCCATTTGAATTACCTCCTAATTTAAGATTTATTTATCACTTCCCACTCCGTAATAAGCTGTTTTCCTCTAATAAAATGGCTTCTTAATCTTAAATGTAATAAGTTTTTCAATTTTTTAAAACCTTCTCCTCCCACCAAAGTAGGTACGTTTTCTCCCCCGACTATTACTGGAAGATGAATAAGCCTTATTTCATCAACAATTCTTCTCCTTACAAATTCCCAGTTTATGGAAGCTCCTCCTTCAACCATAAGGGATTTTATTCCCCTCTTATACAACAGAGGAAGTAGGATATCAAAATCTACAAGCTCATCCCCCGCTATTATCACCTCAGCCCCTTTTTCCTTTATTTTTTCGATTCTTTCCTTTGGAGCCCTTTCAGTTGTAGCTATTATGGTAGGAGCTTCTTGAACATTTAAGACGTTGGAATCGAGAGGGACGTTTGCGGTTGAACAGGGAATTATTCTTACAGGGTTTTTCCCTTTTGCATATCTTACCGTAAGGCTGGGATTATCGGTTCTTACGGTTTCGCAACCAACCATTATCCCGTCAACCTTAGCTCTTATCTCATGGAGATATTTGTAAGCTTCTTCGTCCATAAGGCTCATTAATTCCTTGGAAGAGGCTCCCCTGTAGAGGGTAAGTTTTCCATCAACACTTACTTCTGAAACTATAATTACGTAAGGCCTTTCCATAATCACAATTTTAAACAATCTCGGCTTTAAGAATGTCGTGCATATGAATAATACCTATTGGTTTGTTTTCTCTGTTCACAACTATGAGAACGGTAATGTTATGGTCTTCCATTTTTTTTAAGGCTACAAGGGCAAGTTCATCGGGATATATAGTTTTAGGATTTTTTGTCATAACATCTTTAGCAGTTGTTCTTTCAAAACTTCCTCCCCTGTTTACAAATCGTCTCAAATCACCATCGGTAATTATTCCTACAAGTTTTCCTTCTTCATTTACAACAGCAGTGGCCCCGAATCCCTTAGCTGTCATTTCTATTATTACTTCTTTCATAGGAGTGTTTTCTTTGACAATGGGCATTTCTTCACCTGTGTGGTATAAATCTTTAACCAATCTGAGTTTTCTCCCCAAAGAGCCTGCTGGGTGTCTAAGAGCAAAATCTTTCTTTGTAAAACCTTTGAGTTGCATCACAACCATAGCGAGGGCATCACCGAGAACGAGAGTAGCCGTAGAGCTTGTTGTGGGAGCAAGGTCCAGCGGACATGCCTCTTTATCTATATTTAGTGTCAAAACTATATCACTGTGCTTTGCCAGGCTGGATTCGGGATTGTTAGTTATCCCTATTAAAGGAACTCCCTGTAGTTTTAAGTAAGGAACTATCGCAAGTACTTCCGAGCTTTCCCCACTGTTGGATATAGCTATTACCACATCTTTTTTATCTATTAATCCCAAATCTCCGTGGAGTGCCTCTGCAGGATGAAGAAATACAGACGGTGTGCCTGTACTCGAGAAAGTGGAGGCTATCTTCCTCGCAACGTGCCCGGATTTTCCTATACCTGTAAGTACAACTTTCCCTTCACACTTAAGGATTAGTAGGACAGCTTTGGAAAAATTTTCATCGAGGGAGGAGCGAAGCCTCTCAAGACCCCTTATCTCCTCCGAGATAACCTTTCTACCAAGCTCTAATATATCTTTTGGATTCATTCACTTGTTTTGGGCTTTTTTGTAGTTTTCTATACCCTTTTTTATTTCTTCTATCGCGTCTTGAATACCTTTCCAGTTTTCAACTTTTACCCACTTTCCGGGTTCGAGTTCTTTGTAGTGTTCGAAAAAGTGTTTTATCTTTTCCCTGATAATCTCGGGAAGCTGGTCTACAGTTTTTATATTTGCGTAAGAAGGGTCTAATTTTTCGTGGGGAACCGCTATTAACTTGGTGTCTATACCTTCTTCATCTCTCATCTCGAGCATTCCTATAGGTCTACATCTCATAACCGCTCCGGGAGCAACCGGTTCTCTGGAAATAACGAGAACATCCACAGGGTCTCCATCATCTGCCAGCGTTTGGGGAATAAAGCCGTAATTAAAGGGATAATACATAGCGGTAAAAAGAAATCTGTCTACGAATATAACACCGCTATCTTTATCAAGCTCATACTTTATAGCACTTCCCTGTGGTATTTCAATAACCACGTATATGTCCTCGGGTGGATTTTTCCCCGGCGGTAAGTCCTTATATCCCATTTCTCAAACCTCCGTTTATTATTTTAAAAGCTCTATTCCGGCTTCAAGTATTTTTTCCACTTTCTCCTCGGAAGGAGCTTCTGCATACACCCTAATGAGTGGTTCCGTACCTGACGGTCTCATAAGTAGCCAAGAATCATCTTCAAAGACTAACTTAATACCGTCAAGAGTCTTCACTTCCCTAACAGTAAGACCTTTCAGTTTTTCCGGAGGATTGTTCCGAAGAATACCTATTTTTTCCTTTACTTTTTCCTCTACCCTTAGGTCTATACGCTTATAATAGGCTTCTCCGAATCTTTTAAAAATTTCCTCAATTATTTGGGAAAGGCTCTTGTCTTTGAGGTAAAGAAGTTCCAATATGTTAAGTGCCGAGAATATTCCATCTCTCTCCGGTAAATAATCGGGAACTCCATATCCCCCCGATTCTTCACCACCAAATATTACGTTTCCTTCCCCGAGGATTATCTCATTTATATTTTTAAATCCGACACCTACTTCTTCCAACTGGACACCGAATTCCCTACATATCCTGTCTGCCAAGTAGGTAGTTGATACAGTTTTTACAACTTTTCCTCTTTTCCCTTTATTTTCAAGAATATGAAGAAGTAACATAGCGTAGATTAACTGAGTGTTTACGTAATTTCCCTTTTCATCTATAAGGGCAATTCTGTCTCCGTCGCCGTCATTTGCTATGCCCAAATCCGCATTTAAAGCCTTTACTTTTTCCTTTGTAATCTCCATGTACTTTTCTATAGGTTCTGGAGGGTTGCCTCCGAATAAAGGGTCTCTGTGTTTTCTGATATTTATAACGTTTACTTTTGTATCCCTCAATATATATTCAAGAAGTCCCGAAGAGGTACCGTGCATGGAGTCATGGACTATTAAGGCATCTTTTTCTTTCAAAAGATCCAGATTTATTAAACTTCTCAATTTTTCTACATAATACTTTCTCACTTCCTGAAATTCTGGAGAAAATTCCTTTGCACGATAGTTGCCGACATTACCGAGGTTTTTCTCTACACTTTTTATAAATTCCGGAGTGGCCGAACCCCCGAAACTTTCCTTTATCTTATACCCGTTATAGGACGGAGGATTATGGGAAGCGGTAATCATAACACCGTTTTCGTATCCCATATATTTAACCGCGAAGGAAACCATTGGAGTTGTGCAGGCACTCCCGACCAGCTTTACTTCAAGTCCTTCCCCTTTAAATACGTCGTAAACAGCTTTGGCAAAGTCTTCCGAGCGGAAGCGCCAATCGTAACCTACTATAACTCTTTTTAAACCTTTTTCTTTTAAAACCTCCGCATGTGCCTTAGCTACTTTTCTTACATTTTCAAAGGTAAAATCTTCAGCTATTCTTGCCCTCCACCCGTCCGTTCCAAACTTTATCATAATATCCTATTCTAAATTTTTAGATGCACTTGAAGGAGGATTTTCCTTTAAAGGAACTTACAACTATAAGGGTCGGTGGAACTGCAAAATTTTACACTGAACCATCAAATTTGGAAGAACTTAAAAACTCTATAGAGTTTTCTCAAAAAATGGATATACCACTTTTCATCCTGGGAAAAGGCTCAAATACCATATTCGGGAATATAAGAGGCTTGGTGGTAAATACGAGAAGGTTAAAGGGAATATATGTTCGTGAAAAGGATAACGAAGTTCTTGTAGAGTGTCTTTGTGGAACTCCTCTCAGGGATATTATCAGACTTTCTCTAAAGGAGAAATTAAAAGATTTCTACAAACTCCTCGGTTTTCCTGCAAGTGTTGGCGGAGCGGTTGCTATGAATGCCGGAGCTTTCGGTGTTGAAATATCGGACTTTGTTAAGGAAGTTTACTTTATAAGTTGGGAGGGAGAACCTGAGAAATTAAAAAGGGAAGAAATCACTTTTTCTTACAGGAATTCACCTTTTCCGAAGATGGGAGTAGTTTACAAAGTAGTTTTGAGGCTAAAGAGGACTGAAGAAAATATAATGGAAGATTACTTAAGAATAAGGAATCTAAGAAGGGAAAAGCAACCTATAAATGAACTTACAAGTGGTTCAACTTTTAAAAATCCAAAAGGGAATTACGCGGGTAAGCTTATAGAAGAAGCAGGACTTAAAGGTTTCAGGTTGAGGAATATAGGTTTTTCCGAGAAGCACGCAAATTTTTTAATAAACTACGGAAATGCTTCTTTTCAAGAAGTAAAAGAGATTATAGAAATTGCAAAGGAAAAGGTTTTTAAGGAATTTGGCATAAATCTCGTTGAGGAGGTAAAGTTAGTTGAAGATAGTGGTTTTAATGGGTGGAAAGTCCTCTGAAAGAGAAATTTCCTTAAAAACAGGGAAAGCTGTAGCTAAAGCCTTAAGAGAACTGGGACATAAAGTCTACGGGCTTGATTTGTCTTCTGACCTTCCTTGTAAACTCCTTGAGATCAATCCGGATAAAGTTTTTATCGCTCTTCACGGCAAATTCGGAGAAGATGGTACAGTCCAAGGTATGTTGGAAATACTGGAAATTCCTTATACTGGTTCCGATACCATAGCTTCCGCAGTTTCTATAGACAAAGATTTTACGAAGAGAATAGTCAAGACCTTAGGAATAAATACCCCTGATTGGGAGGTGTTTATAGAGGAAAGAGATATAGAAGAAAAAAATTGGAGTAAGTTTCCTGCCATAGTAAAACCTGCAAGAGAAGGTTCGAGTGTAGGGATAAGGCTTATTAAAACTAAAGAGGAGTTAGAGGAGTATTCAAGGGAACTACTTAAAAAGGTAGATAAGGTAATAGTTGAGGAATTTATAGAAGGAAGAGACCTAACGGTCGGTATTTTAAAAGGGGAAGCGCTTCCCGTAATAGAAATAAAACCAAAAAAGAAGATATACGACTATGAATGTAAATATACGAAAGGTATGAGTGAGTATATCTTCATAAATGAAGAAAATTTGTCAAAAAAACTTCAAGAAATTGCTAAAAAAATCTACAAATATCTTTCCCTTAAAGATTTTGCACGAATTGATTTCAGAGTATCTAATAAAGGTGATATCTACTTTTTAGAGATAAATACCATACCAGGAATGACTGAGCTAAGTCTTCTTCCTATGGCAGCAAAAGAAAAAGGAATAGACTTTAAGGAATTGATAAATATAATTATTTCCTGAGGGAAGCATATTGAGGGGTTTGCTAGGAATATTTTTAACAACTCTTTTACTAATCTATATCCTGGCAATTCTCCTGATAAAAATCCCGTTATTTGAAATAAAGAGGGTAGAAGTCCACGGTATAATGGATAAAGAACTGAAAATTTTAGAAAAAGAAATTCACAGTCTCGGCAGACAACTGCTCTTCATTTCAGAAGATGTTTTTTTAGAAAGAATAAACGAGATTTTTATGAATAGATTTAAAGATATAGAAATAAAAAGAAGCTTTTCAACTGAAGGAACTATAATAAGTATAAATTTTTACCGAAGGAAAGCCATAGCTAAGGTGATTAAAAAGAATATAAGCACGTTATTGGATAATGAAGGAGTTATATTTTATGATGAAAATCAGAATCCTTTAAGGACAGTATATGTAAGGTCAAAAAATCAGTTCGAAACTAATAAAAGTAAGATTATAAAACTTGTAAATTTTGCGGAAAAAATTCTCGTATATAAAGATAAAACAGAAGTTTATTTAAAGAATAAAAGGATTATTTTACCTCCTCTCGATTATCTTTCGGAAAGAAAACTTATTTTGTTGAAGAAATTCAGTTTAGATAACGAAAAAGCTAAGGAGGTAGATATGAGATATGAAAGAATTATACTTTTAAGGTAAGGGGCTATGAAAAGATTAGCAGCTTTAGATATAGGTAGCCAAAATGTAGTGTATCTGATAGGTGAAATAGATAGCTATGGGGATATCCACATAATAGGTTTTGGTGAGATTCCAGCAAAAGGAATTTACAAAGGAGTGATAAACGATCTTGCAGAGGCAAAAGCAAGCATTTTAAAAGCGTTAAAAGAAGCGGAAGAAATGGCAGGGGTAAAAGTAAGGGAGGTCATATATAGCGTTTCAGGAGGAACCCCTAAGAACTATACCGTAAAGAGTCAAAATATTAGAGACACCATAACTATATCCTCAAATTCATCGGAAATAGAAGAAAGTCACGTAAACAGACTTCTTGAAAGATGTTTAATGAAAAGCAAAGAGGATGGCTATGAAACTGTTTATTACATTCCCAGAAAATACATATTGGATGAACAAGGAGAAGTAAAAAACCCTCTGGGCTTGGTAGGTTCTAAGCTTTCCGCGGAAGTTCACGTAGTCAAGGTAAGTGCGACTATAATTAGGAATTTAGAAAAAGCGATTACTGAAGTGGGGTTAATACCTGTGGATAAATCCATAAGTGCCATAGCTTCAGCGGATGCTACCCTCACTCCCGATGAGAAGGAAGATGGAGTGTTAATGATGGATATAGGTGCAGGACTTACGGATTTTTCTCTTTATATTGAGGGAAGACCTTTAATCACGGGAGTTGTCCCTTTCGGAGGAATAAATATAACTAAAGATTTAAGTTATATGTTGAAAATAGATAACGAAGAGGCGGAAAGACTTAAGATAGAATATGGAGATGCCTATGAAAAAAACGTAAGAGAAGAGGAAACAATTAAGATAAGACCGCGAGGAGAAGACAGAGAAATACCTATCCAAAAAAAATACATTACGGAGATTATTCAGGCTCGGGTTGAAGAAATAGTTAGACTTGTGATAGAGGAAATTGAAAAGAAAGGAGGAAAACTGAGTCTGATAAACAGTGGAATAGTGATTACCGGTGGAACCGCTAACCTAAAAGGGATAAGGGAACTGGTGGAGGATATTACCCACCTTCCCGTTAGAATAGGAAAAC
The DNA here is from genome assembly GCA_003978875.1 of Aquifex sp. Classification (GTDB taxonomy): domain Bacteria; phylum Aquificota; class Aquificia; order Aquificales; family Aquificaceae; genus Aquifex. The sequence continues at coordinate 13,039 of QNXQ01000084.1, forward strand.
CTTTTGGTATTATGGGTTTAAAAGAAAGAGTAGATGACCCAAAATACGCAACAGCGGTAGGGCTTCTAAGGCAGGGACTTCTGATAGAAAAATTTGAAGCTGTGGAAAATAAAAATAGTAAAGGAAGAGGGTTATTTAAAAACTTTGTCGATAAAGTTAAAAATCTTTTTGAGGATTTGTTGTAATGGAGGGTCTTAATATGGATGGAGATTTTTTAAACCCTTGCAAAATTAAAGTTATTGGAGTGGGAGGAGGAGGAAGCAACGCGGTAAACAGAATGTACGAAGACGGTATAGACGGTGTAGAACTTTATGCGATAAATACAGATGTTCAACACTTAAACAGCCTTAAGGTTCCCAATAGGATACAGATAGGTGAAAAGGTAACAAGAGGATTGGGAGCAGGAGCAAGGCCGGAGATAGGAGAAGAAGCCGCACTGGAAGATATAGATAAGATAAAGGAAATTTTGAGAGATACAGATATGGTCTTCATAGCAAGCGGTCTCGGTGGAGGAACAGGTACAGGAGCTGCACCAGTCATAGCAAAAACTGCGAAGGAGATGGGAATTCTTACGGTGGCTGTTGCTACTTTACCCTTTAAATTCGAAGGAAAAAGGAAAATGGAATTGGCTCTCGGAGGTCTTGAAAAATTGAAGGAATCAGCCGACGCTTATATCGTTATCCATAATCAAAAAATAGGAGAACTATCGAATAAAGCATTGAGTATAAGGGAAGCTTTCAAAGAGGTAGATGCAGTTCTGTCAAGAGCTGTAAGAGGTATAACGAGTATCGTTGTGACTCCTGCAGTTATAAATGTTGACTTTGCGGATATAAGAACAACTATGGAAGACGGCGGGCTTGCGATAATAGGTATGGGTGAAGGAAAAGGTGAGGAAAAGGCTGAAGTCGCAGTCGAAAAAGCTATAACAAATCCCTTACTTGAAGGAAATTCTATAGAAGGAGCAAAAAGACTTCTCGTTACACTCTGGACTTCTGAGGATGTTCCGTTCTCCGTCATAGATGAAGTTATGGAAAAGATAAGCCAAAGGGTTCACGATGAAGCTCAAATCATTTTCGGAGCTGTTTTAGAAAGTGATAAAGAAGATTTCCTAAGGGTTGCAATAGTAGCTACGGACTTTCCTGAGGAGAGATTCAAAGTTGAAGGCAAAGAGGTTTCCTTTAAGGTTATAAAAAATGAGGATAAGGTAAAACTTATAGAGGAAAAGCCAAAACAAACTCCTAAAAGAGTAGAAATCTTTGAGGAAGAAGAGATTCCGGCGTATATCAGGAGAAAGCAGAAGAAGAGCCTATGAGAACGGTAGATATATCCACGA
>QNXQ01000070.1 GCA_003978875.1 Aquifex sp.
GGGAGGAGAAAGGGATACATTTGAGTGTTGCGGTGGTATCTTTGGGAGTGGCAGTATTGGGTATATGGCTGGCTTATGCGGTGTATGTGAAGGAGGTAATAGATTACAGGAAGGCGTATGGAGCACTTAAGGCTATACACACAACTTTCAAAGAGCAATTCTTTACAGAAAAACTCTATCACAACATACTCGCAGGAGGGTATCTCACCTATTCGAAATCCCTTTATACAACCTTTGAGAGACTCTTTATTGACGGACTCGTGAACAGTACATATTTGATAGTTCAACTACTTGCTAATATTTTCAAGTTCTTCCAAATTGGAAAGCTCAACTGGTACGCTCTCAGTTTAGGTGCGGGTCTAACTGTGATTGTGTTTATACTTTTAGTGATAACAATTAGAGGAGGGTTATAATGGAGACACTCCTTAACGTTGCAATATTTCTTCCTCTGGCAGGAGCTATACTCGTAGCATTAGTGAGAAATGAACTTTTTGCAAAGATAGCTTCAATACTTATCGGTGGAGTAGTAGCGGTAATCGCTCTTGTATTATTCTTAGCCTTTGATTTTAATAAACCGGGCTTTCAATTCGAAACATATATACCTTGGATAAAAACGTTGGGTATCGGATACCACGTTGGTGTCGACGGTATGGCGGTATCCCTAATTCTTATGACAGCGTTATTATTCCTTGCCGCTTATATCTGGTCATGGAAAATAGAAGATAGGCCTATTTTATACTTTTCTCTCTTCCTTGCCCTTGAGACGGCGTGTATAGGAGTGTTTTCGGCACTGGATATATTTCTTTTTTACCTCTTCTGGGAAGCGATGTTAATACCTATGTACTTCATTATCGGTTTCTGGGGACACGAAAGAAAAGTTTACGCTGCGAATAAATTCTTCCTTTATACCTTCTTCGGTTCTCTCTTCTTACTGCTCGGTATAGCTTCTATCTTGGTTTACGGGTATTTTGAAACAGGCAAAATATCCTTTGACTACTTCTTCCATCTAAATCTGAATTATCCTCTCTGGTTGGAACTTATAGCATTCCTACTATTTGGAATAGGTTTTGCGGTAAAGATTCCCATGTGGCCTTTCCATACATGGCTTCCCGATGCACACGTTGAAGCTCCCACAGCAGGTTCCGTAATACTGGCAGGTGTTCTGTTGAAAATGGGAACTTACGGTTTTGTCAGATTTTCACTTCCTTTCTTCCCTGAAGCTTCCAAGTATTACATACCTTTAATATTTACTCTTAGCGTAATAGCCGTTATATACGCTGCAATGATGGCTATAGCTCAAACCCACATAAAGAGACTCATAGCTTATTCTTCCATCTCCCATATGGGACTTGTTACATTGGGAACTTTTGCTATGAATCACGATGCACTAAACGGTGCAATATACCTCATGATTGCCCACGGTCTTTCATCTGCAGCCCTTTTCCTCGGAGCAGGATTCATCTATGACAGAATTCATTCTTATCACATGGATGACCTCGGAGGTCTTGCGAGATATATTCCATACTTTACGTTTGCCTTCTTTACAGCAGTTCTCGTGGGAATTGCCTTCCCGGGATTTGCAAGCTTTGTATCGGAATTCCTAATTCTACTCGGAACCTTTAAAAACTATCCAGTGTGGGCTTTTATAGCGGGAATCGGTATGGTTCTTGGAGCGGCTTACTCACTGTATATGTTCAAGAGAGTTATGCTTGAAGAAGATACAATTCCCGAGGAAAGGAAGCAAAAATGGCAAAAACTTAGAGACCTTGAACTCCATCACGCTTTACCCTTTGCCTTGATAATAGTTCTCGCTCTTATAATGGGCGTATACCCTTATCCCTTTGTAAAGATAGTTGAACATACCTCAAAACTCGTATTCGGAGGTTAAGCCTTGAATTGGAGTGCTATTCTTCCTGAAGCCATACTTGCTCTGGGTATACTCACCATCTTCATACTCGAGCTTTTCTTAGAAAAAAAGCATTACAAATTTCTGAACATCCTGGCTTTTGTATTCGTGATTTTAGCTGGCTATTCAACACTTTTTGTAGAGTATCCCTCAAAATTATTCTTTGAAGGTTTTTCGGTAAATGCCCTCAATCTTATCGGAAAACTTTTTATCCTTGCTATTACCGGTTTAGTTATCCTTTCATCTTACGACTACTTTACAAAGAAGGATTCAAAATTCGGAGAATTACCTTACCTTTACCTCATAGCTTCGCTCGGTTTGATGATAATGCTCTCGTCGGAAAATCTGGCAATAATTTTTACAGGTCTTGAACTTGCCTCTATTACCATGTATATCCTCGTAGGGTTATTCCGGAAGGATTACCTATCAAAGGAAGGAGCTTTTAAGTACCTGGTTATAGGAACAACGGGAACATCAATGTATGCCCTCGGTTCGGCGTTGGTTTACGCTTCTACGGGAACATTAGTCCTAAATCCCATAAAAGAGGAAAACAGTCTATTTGCCCTTGGAGTACTTCTTATAATTTCTGCATTGGCATTAAAGGTTTCTGCGGTTCCTTTTCATTTTTGGACTCCTGATGCTTACGAGGGAGCTCCAACACCTACAACCGCATTTCTATCAACAGTTCCAAAAATTGCTATGTATTTCCTCTTAGTAAAACTTACGATTGGGTTAATCTCTTCGTTTCCAGACTGGAAGTATCTGGTAATGACAATAGCAATACTTTCTATGTTTTACGGAAATATAGTAGCCTATGCTCAACGCTCTGTAAAAAGACTGCTCGCTTATTCTTCTATAGCCCATGCCGGTTATTTCCTTACAGCATTAACATCTGTGGATAAACATCTATTTTCAGCATTACTTTTCTACGTATTTGTATATTCTCTTGCTACACTGGGAGCCTTTACAATTCTTTCCATTCTGGAGAAAAGAGATGGATGGACTCATCACTTTTTAGAGTTCAAAGGGCTTGCTAAAGAAAGTCCCATTCTTGCATCAATGTTAGCCCTCTTCCTTTTTGCGCTCATAGGTATTCCTCCTGCAGCTCTTTTCTTAGGTAAATTAGGTATATTCTTCGGTCTTGTAAAATCCGAAATGCTGGTATTGGGTATTCTTTTCGCTATAGCCAGTTTAATCTCTGCAGGCTATTACTTGAAAGTGATAGTTTACATGTTCCTTTATACAGGTGAATCAAAATTCGGAAAGGTTGAAGTATCCGCAGGAGAAGCCTTTGCTATTTTTGTATCCGCTGTTCTGGTAATCGTCTTCGGTCTGTATCCTGACTTGATACTTGAACCCTTACTCCGTGCCCTTTCCTGATTTAAATTTTTTAATTTTCTATTACTATGAATACCGTAATTATCCTTGCGGCAGGAGAAGGTAGGAGAGTAGGTTTCAGAAAACAGTTTGCGGAAGTTTGCGGAAAACCCTTGTTTATGTACTCCTTAGAAAAGGTTTTGGACATATTTGAAGAAGTTATACTGGTTCTTCCCGAGGAATTTATAGATAAGATAAAGGTTCATCCGAAAGTAAAAAAGGTTCCCGGTGGAAGAGAAAGACAAGATTCCGTATTTAATGCTTTACTAAAAGCCGAAGGAGAAATAGTAGTAATTCATGACGCAGCAAGACCGTTAACATCGAGGAAAATGTTCCTGAAAGTTATGGACTTAGGTAATTACGATGGGAAAATAGTAGCTTGTCCCGCAAGGGATACGCTGAAGGAAGTGGTTGAGGGAAGAATAGTAAAAACTCTAAATCGCTCCGTTATATGGCATGCCCAAACACCTCAGGCCTTTAAGAGGAAAATACTGCTGGAATGCCACATGAGAGCAAGGGCAGAGGGTTTTGTAGCTACGGATGATGCAAGTCTTCTAGAAAAATACGGCTACAAAGTAGGTGTCCTTGAAGGAAGTTATTGGAATGTAAAAATTACTTATCCCGAAGACCTTGAATTTATCAGAAAGATTTTGTGCAAATAAAGAGGAAAAATTTAACCTGTCTCTTCTGCTCTTTCGAACTGTGGACAAGCATCTTCCGGTGGAAGTTCCTTCGGGAACTCTTCCTTATACTCATTGTGATATCCGCAAACATAACACTGAATTTCTACAAGATATCCTTCGTGCATATGACCTATATCCCAACCGCAAAGCGGACATTCACCTTCCTGAGCTTTCAAAGCCTCAGTTAAGTAATTTCCATCCTGGATATACTGAAGCACCCTTTTTACCTTTTTGATAGCCTGTTGAACTTCCTTAGAGTTCCACTCCGCACCACAATCGAGACATCTGAACTCAGCGTATGTCCCTTCCCTCAAAAGCTTTATAACATCGGTAGACCCACATCTATCGTCCAGACATATAGCACCTATTTCCTTTTTAGAAAGCTTATCCAAAATTTTATACACAGTTTCCTTATCTAATTTCATAGGCACATCGTAAGCTCTGTATCCGCAGCATTCACAAATCGCCTCAACTCTGGGATAGGGTTCGAAGTACTCGCATACCCTAAGGGCTATCCTGTTACAAGCGGGACAAAGTTCTCTGTGTTGAAGGCAAAAGCCCCCGTTCATATTAAATCCTCCAAGTTTTCTATTACTTTAATAATATCCTCGATTTTAGTATTACTATCAACTCGTAGGAGGATATTCTCCCCTTTAACTTCCCCCACCGCTATTTTGGGTATTCTTTTTTCTTCTTTGAAACCCTCCAGTATAACTATATCGCAATCGCTGAAGAATTTCTTTATAACATCTAAAATTCCTTTTTTTTCTTTTTCCCAGTAGGTAAGCTTATTCGGTGAAAGAAGAGCCAATTTTTTGAGATATTTAGAAATTCTGTATGTATCTGAACCTTCCTTGTCTGTGATACCGTGTCCCTTAGGGTCATGTTTTATATACCCGACTTTGTAGCCTCTTCTTAAGAGCTGAGGTATTAAATTCTCTAATAAAGTAGTTTTTCCCGAGTTGTGATATCCAATTACAGCAAAAACTTTCATAGGGTTTCTCCTTTAAAATACTTAAGTACTATGATACCTATTAAAGATATAAATCCGTCCAGAAGCTTCCCAATAGTTAACATAACAATAATATTTCTTTGTTCAGTTATATGGCTTTATGAGTGGAGCCTGAGTCAAAAGGTTATACATACACTTCAAGGAGTAGTAAGCGAGTTTGAAATTTTTCTAAGACAGTGGGGTCTCGTCCCTGTTGAACTTCCGGAAAAACCCTATACTCTACTCACATGTTTTTACACGGTAGTTGGGGACACATCATAGGAAATATGTGGTTTTTATGGGTTTTTGGGGATAACGTTGAAGATAAACTCGGTAAGTTAAGATACATTGTGTTTTACATACTCTGCGGATTGGGAGCAGCACTCACACAAACCTTCATAAGTCTTTCCTTTGGCGGAGCCGATGTTCCTATGGTTGGAGCAAGCGGAGCAATAAGCGGTGTTTTGGGAGCTTACATGAAAATGTTTCCCAATGCGAAAATCCTCGCACTTGTTCCCATATTTATCTTTTTTACCTTAATGGAATTACCCGCACTCATATTCATAGGAATATGGTTCTTCATTCAAATAGTTAATGGAATAGTAACTTTACCCTTTATAGGATACGGAGGGGTAGCCTGGTACGCACACATAGGAGGGTTCCTTACAGGGTACCTACTAATAGATTTCTTCTATAAACGGAAAGCATACTATTATTGAGGGGACTACATCCTTTGCGGGGCGCTTACTCCCATTAAATCCAACCCCAACCTTATCGTTTCCTGTATTCCTTTAATCAAGGCCATACGGGAAAGCATTATTTTTTCTTCCATGCCTAAAATCCTGTGATGGTTGTAATAATGATGAAATTCTCCCGCAAGGTCTATAAGGTAGTATGTAAGGAGATGGGGGTCTCTTTTGAGGGTAATGTCAATAAGTTCATCCTTGAAAAACAGAACCTTTTTCATAAGCTTTTCTTCCGCCTCCTCTGAAAGGAAATCCACGTATTCTACAAGCTCTTCTACTTTTAACTCTTTTCCGTACCTATCTTTAAATTCCCTAAATATTCCGGATATTCTGGCATGAGCGTATTGAACGTAGTAAACCGGATTTTCCGAACTTTTTTCCTTTGCTTTATCTACATCGAAATCTAAAGGCGTGTCGCTCCTTTTAGTGAGAAAAATAAATCTAACAGAATCTTGTCCCACTTCCTCGAGTAGCTCTCTCAAAGCAACAAAAGTTCCCGCCCTCTTGGACATTTTTACTTCTTTACCACCTCTGAAGAGTTTAACCATTTGTATGAGAAGTATTTCTAACCAATCAGAGGGTATTTCCAACATGCTAAGAGAAGCTTTAACACGAGGTATATACCCGTGATGGTCTGCTCCCCATACATCAATTACTTTTTTAAAGCCCCTTTTGAACTTATTGTAATGGTAAGCTATATCAGAAGCGAAATAGGTATACGTTCCATCTGAGCGTTTTACCACTCTGTCTTTATCATCTCCGAACTCAGAGGTTTTAAGCCACAGTGCTCCATCCTTTTCGTAGATATACCCCCTTTCCTTAAGAAGGTTTATAAGTTCTTCGACAAGCCCATCATCGTAAAGGCTCCTTTCACTAAACCATACATCAAACTCTATATTCATAAGGGATAAATCCTTCTTTATCTCATCCATCATCAAATCAAGCCCGTAGTTTGAAACAAGTTCGATAACATCTTTAGGTTTATACTTTTCCGTGTAATAAAGAGGTATATCCTTCTCCTTTTTCAGAATCTCTTGTCTTATCTCCTCAAGATTTGCAGTTTTTGGAAAACAAAGTTTGTTCCCTATTATGCCCTTTAATCTTTCGGCAAGCTCTTTTACATATTCACCCCTGTATCCATCCTGCTGAAAGGTTTCCTCTAAACTTTCAAAAAATTCAATATCTTTTTCTTTACAACTCTCAAGATATCTGTAAAGAATGGAAACACCCAGCAGGTATACCTGTCTTCCCGCATCGTTTATGTAATACTCTTTCACCACATCGTAATTAAAGAACTTAAATAATCTGGCAAGAGTATCCCCGACGACTGCTCCTCTTCCGTGTCCTAGATGAAGAGGGCCCGTAGGATTTGCACTAACGTATTCTATCTGAACCTTTAGACCATTCCCTAGGTTCTCCTTAAAGTAGTCGTCTTTCTCTAAAAGGAGCTTTTTAAATTCTTTTTTTATAAAATCCTCCGAAAACCTAAAGTTTATAAAACCCTTAACAGCTTCAACACTTTTAAACACTTCATCTTCAGATAATCTTTGGGCGATTTCTTCCGCAATCTTTACGGGAGGTTTCCTTAAGTCTTTTGCCAATAGAAATGCTACATTGGTAGCAATATCTCCGTGCGATTCATCTTTCGGTTTTTCAACCTTAAAAGTTTTATTCTCTATTCCGTACAACTCCTTCAGAGCATTTTCGATTCTCTCTTTAACGAATTCTTTCATAGGAATTTTATTTTATCCGTCTATCCTATGTAAACTAAATACTTAAAGTAAGACTTTTCTCAAAACGGAATGCTTTATAATAATCTTCTTCTGGTACAAGGAGGTTAAAAATGGCTGCATGTGAAATATGTGGAAAAAGACCTGTGGTAGGAAGAAGGGTGACATTCTCCGGTGAAAGAAATAGGAGAATTTTCAAGCCAAATGTTCACAAAATGAGGGTAAGACTTCCAGATGGAACTGTAAAGAGAATATATGTATGTACTAAGTGTTTAAAAGCGGGTAAAGTAGTCAAAGCTCCGAGAATTCCTAAAGAATAGGTTTAATGACCCTAAAGTTCCTTAGATTTCTAACCGCAGGTGAATCCCACGGCAAAGGGCTGACTGCAATACTTGAAGGTATACCTGCTAATTTACCCCTTTCAGAGGAAGATATAAATGCGGATTTAAGGAGAAGACAGAAAGGATACGGACGCGGTGGGAGAATGCAAATCGAAAAGGATAAAGTTGAAATACTTTCCGGAGTAAGGTTTGGGAAAACTCTAGGTTCCCCCATAGCTCTCTTTATAAAAAACAGGGATTGGGAAAACTGGAAAGAGAAAATGGCTATCCATGGAGAACCTCCTTCCTCCGTTGTCCCTTTCACAAGACCGAGACCCGGACATGCCGACCTTTCGGGAGGACTCAAATATAATCAAAGGGATTTAAGAAATATCCTTGAGCGTTCTTCTGCAAGAGAAACCGCTGCAAGAGTTGCGATAGGTGCTATATGTAAAAAGTTTTTATCGGAATTTGGAATAAAAATAGGAAGTTTTGTAGTAAGTATAGGAAATAAAGAAATTGAAGAATTAAAAGATAAAGAATACTTCGCTGAGCCCGAAAAACTCCTCGAATTTCATGAAAAAGCTGAGAACTCCGAACTTCGAATCCCTATCCCCGAAAAGGATGAAGAGTTTAAAAATCTGATTGATGAAGCTAAAGAAAAAGGAGAAAGTTTAGGTGGTATCTTTGAAGTATTTGCGTTAAACGTACCTCCCGGACTGGGTTCCCATATACAGTGGGATAGAAGAATAGATGGCCGAATATCCCAAGCCATGATGAGCATTCAAGCTATTAAAGGAGTGGAAATCGGTTTGGGTTTTGAGGCAAGTAGAAGATTCGGTTCTCAAGTTCACGACGAAATAGGATGGGAAAAGAATAAAGGATTCTACAGGTATTCCAATAACTTAGGAGGGACTGAAGGAGGGATTACGAACGGTATGCCTGTGGTGGTAAGAGTCGCTATGAAGCCTATCCCTACCCTTAAAAATCCATTAAGGAGCGTAGACATAAACACTAAAGAAGAACTGCGTGCCGGGAAAGAAAGAACCGACGTTGTTGCTGTTCCTGCAGCTTCCGTAGTGGGAGAAGCCATGCTCGCTATAGTTCTTGCCGATGCATTTCTTGAAAAGTTCGGCGGAGATTTTATGGAAGAGGTAAAAGAGAGATTTGAGATTTATCTGAAACACCTAAAGGATTTTTAAGTATGAGAATTTTATCTTTGGATACGTCATTCTCATTCTTAAACTTCGCGGTAATAGAGGACGGTAAACTTAAACTCCTTCACTACATAGACTCCCAGAAGAAAACGTTGGAAAATTTACCCAAACTCTTTCAGGAACTTTGTATAAGACCTGAAGACTTTGATGCATTTGCAGTATCAAGAGGAGTAGGATACCTTACATCGTTGAGGATAGGAATTACATTTATAAAAACCTGGGCTTATACCCTTAAAAAACCGATAGTGTCCTACTCAAATTTAGAGCTTATGGCAAAGTATACACCTGTACCTTACCCCAAGATTCCGTATCTAAAGATTAGCAACAATATATTTTTCCAAGTTTTTGATGAGAATTACCGTGGCGAAGTAAAACTTTATAGAGGAGAAGAATTAAAAGGTTTCGGAATTTCGATAGAGTTATTCAAGGAATTTAAACTGGGAGATAAGCAGTTTTTCCATCCCTTCTTTCCTTTTTCCGCCTATGGAGGTGTATACGCTTACACTTATTTACAACAAAATCCCGAAGGAGAAAACGTTTTCGAAATAGAACCCTTGTACGTTAAGCCTCCCGTTTAGCCTCATAGGGATTTACAATTTTTAATCCCAGTTTCTTAAATCTTCTGTTGAAAGTTATTACCTCTTTAACCCCCATTTTTTTCACTTTTACAGCTTTCAAACAGTCGAGAAAAGTTCCTTTTCTGTTCTTATAAAGATTAAGAGCTTCTTTTATGAATTGTTTCAGTTCAACGTTAAAGATTTCATCCTCGAGAAGTGTATTTATTACTCCGATTATGTCCTCTCTTTCCCAACGGTATCCATATTCCAGGAAATACACAAGCTCTATTATTACCTCTTCAGGTATAAAAACCTTTTCCTTTTTCTTAGAAAGTTCCTCCAAAAAGGCTTCTATAGCTTTGACTTTATCCTCTTCACCGGAAAGAAAGTCAAGCAAAATAACCGTATCAACAAGTTTCATCAATTATTTAATAATAAGGTAAAATAGTTTTTCAAAATGATTTCGGTTGTGATTCCCGCCTACAACGAAGAGGAAAACATTCCCATACTCTACGATAAACTGAAAAAGGTTTTGGACTATCTGGGAGAAGATTACGAGATTATATTTATCGACGATGGCTCAACCGACAGAACCCCAGAAATTTTAAAAGATTTAGCCCAAAAAGATAAGAAAATTAAGGTTATTAGATTCAGAAGAAATTATGGACAAACAGCTGCAATTTACGCCGGATTTGAACATGCAAAAGGAGAAGTAATAATTACTATGGATGCAGACCTTCAGAATGACCCGGAGGACATCCCTAAGCTACTCGATAAGATGAAGGAAGGCTACGATATAGTGAGCGGATGGAGAAAGGACAGAAAAGATCCGTTTCTCTCAAGGAAACTACCATCTAAAATAGCCAACTGGATAATTTCGAAGGTAACAGGTGTAGAGCTCCATGACTACGGCTGTACACTCAAGGCTTACAGAGCGGATATAGCAAAAAGATACAGACTTTACGGAGATATGCACAGGTTTTTACCTGCCCTTGCCAAACGCTTCGGAGCAAAAATAACCGAAATGCCAGTTAAACATCATCCCAGATTATACGGAAAATCAAAGTACGGAATAGATAGAACTATAAGAGTCATACTCGACATCTTCTTAGTTAAGTTTCTTAACGAATATATAACAAGGCCTCTTTATGTCTTCGGCGGTATAGGATTCATACTTTTTTCCCTGGGAACTTTATTCGGGCTATACCTTACTATCCTTAAGCTTTTCTTTGGACAGGATATTGGTCATAGACCTCTTCTTATACTAAGTGTCCTTTTGATACTGTCTGGAATTCAACTTATCTCTACAGGTATAATAGCCGAGCTAATTATAAGAACTTATTACGAGAGCAGAAATGAAAGACCGTACATAATAGAAGAAATCATTAATTTTGATGAGGTAAAAAAGGATGGCTCTAATACTTGACGGAAAAGCACTTTCAAAGAAAATAAGAGAGGAAATCAGAAAAGAGGTTGAGAGTTTTACATCAAAAGGCTTCAGACCACCTTCTCTAGCTGTTATTCTTGTGGGCAATGACCTGGCAAGTGAAATTTACGTAAACAATAAGAGAAAAGCCTGTGAAAAAGTAGGTATAAAATCCCTTTTTTACAAACTCCCTGAAGATGTTCCCGAAGAAAAGCTTCTTGGATTGATTTATGAACTGAATTTAAACGAAGAAGTTGACGGTATTTTAGTCCAACTCCCTTTACCAAAACATATAGACCAGACTAAGGTAATCCTTTCAATATCTCCCGGCAAGGACGTAGATGGATTCCATCCGGAAAATATGGGAAAGCTTGTAGCTCAAATAGACGACGGATTTATACCGTGTACTCCTTTGGGAATAGATATTCTCCTCCGCCACTACGGGATAGAAGTGGAGGGTAAAGATATAACCATAGTAGGAGCAGGGTTTATAGTAGGAAGACCTTTAAGCTTGTTGATGCTTTGGAGGAATGCCACGGTAAGTGTGTGCCACATTTACACGAAAGATATAAAGAAGTTTACAAAGGAAGCGGATATATTGATTTCAGCCACAGGAGTCCCCCATCTAATTAAGGAGGATATGGTAAAAGAGGGAGCCGTTGTAATTGATGTGGGAATTTCGCGTCTAAACGGTAAAATTGTTGGAAACGTGGATTTTGAAAGAGTAAAAGAAAAAGTTTCTGCAATTACACCGGTGCCCGGAGGAGTAGGACCAATGACCGTTACAGCTCTACTTCTCAACACACTCAAGGCTTATAAAAGGAAGTTTTCTCACTTAACTTCTACAACAAATCCATAGATGTTCAACTTCTTTAGCTCTTCCCTTGCTTTAAGGGCTTTTTCCAAATCATTAAATTTTCCGTAAACTACCTTGTATATACCATCAACTTTAAGAATGATTAAATCCTTTAAACCCTTTTGATTCAATTCGTAAATGAGACGCTTAGCTCTCTCTTCATTGGAAAAAGCTCCTATCTGAACAGCGTAGTATTTTCTTTCCGTTTTACTTTCTACATCTCCTTTTTGAAGCTTAGTTGAAGAAATATCCTTTCTCCTTTTTACAGGTCTTTCGAAAGTTATTATTTTTCTCTGCTGTTCTATTAGTATCCTACTGAGAAGCTCTTTTACCTTTTCCTTCTGCTCCTCTGTCAGGTTAGGATTGTAAAGAAGTTTCTTTATTATACTCTTCGCCCTGTTGTATTCTTTTGCTTTATAGTAAACCTCTGCCAACTTATAAAGTATGTAATTGTTTTTGTAGCCATTTCTCATTAAAGATTTGTAAATTTCCTCCGCTTTTTTATAATCTCCTATTTCTTCATAGGCCTTGGCCAGCTCTAACTGGGCATCTACATAGGTAGGGTTGTAAGCTACCGCTTTTTCAAGACTTTTGACATACTTTCCAAAGTTTCCCAGCTTCTTATAGGCCTGTGCCAAGTGGTAAAAAGCAACATGTTTTTTTTCAAATAATTCATCCCGTGCCGCTTCTTTCAAGTACTTAATGGCAAGGTTGTATTTTTTCATTCTCATGTAGAGTATTCCTAGATTCATCTTTGCTTCGGTAAATTGTGAATCCACATTCAGAGCTTTTTTAAAACTCTCCTCCGCTTTTTTGTACTCTTTTACTTCCATATACGCCAGTCCCAGAGAATTCCATATCCTCGGTTCATCGGGATTTACTCTCAAAGCCCTATGGAAATGGGCTATGGCTTCGGAATAGTTCTTAGCGTAAAAAGCTGCTGTTCCCAAATCGTAATAGACCTTCCAGAAACGTTGTTCCTTATGTTTTGCAGGAGTGCAAGCAAAAAGGAAAGTAAGGAGAAGAAGTATTACTTTTTTCATCTCTCTATCTTCTTACAAGTATTGCATCTTTAAAATGTCTGGTTACCTTTCTTTTAGCTGTTCTAAAATTTTTAGCCTTCACGTATACATAGACCCTATAAAAACGCTCGCCCTTGATTACTTTTGCATAATATCCCAATTTTTTAGCTTTTTTATAAAGTTTATAAGCGTTTTCCTTATACTTAAAAGCTCCTATTTGAAATTTATAAGTCCTTAATTTTGGCTTTACACTTTTTTCTTTTTCTCTTTTAACTTTTTGTTGAACTTTCTTTTCAGTTTCTACTACTTTTTTCTCCGATTTCTTTACTTCCTTTTTAATTTCCGGAGGATGAGCTTTAGAAGTTACTTCTTTTTTTATTTGACTCTTTTCCTTTGTAGTTTCAGCTTTTATTTTTTCGTCAGGTTTTATTTCCTTTTCCTGTTCCTCTAATTGAGGTTTCACAGGAGCTACGGGTTTTAAAACTACAGGAGGAGGTTGATTTTGTTGAAGATTTTTTTGCTTTAACCAAGTATCTATACCAAAGTAAAATAATATTAAACCGACAAGCAGAGTTCCGAGGAAAATCAACCTTTGCTTTTTTGCCATAACGACCTCCCTCTACAAGATTTTATCAGTTTTTGATAAGACTCATAAAGCCTAAAACAGCATCTGCTATAATAAGCTTTCCAACTCTGGAGGTAGGCTATGGAATACCTGATACTCGTTATAATTCTCATACAAATAGCCTCAGCAGTTATTGTTTACTTACAAAAGAATGAGGTTCTCGCTGTAAAACTAAGTACTTCCATAACTCTCACAAATTTCTTTTTATCCCTATTTTTGCTTATAACAGGTTCCTTCGGTGAATTTACCCTTTTTGGTGTTCTTGAGTTTTATCCGGATAGATTAGGATTGCTTTTAGGAACTTATATACTTCTTGTAAGCTCAGTAGTACATAAATATGCGGAAAACTATATGAACGATGATCCGGGATATAAGCGGTTTTACATACTGCTCGACCTGATGACAGCAAACTTAATACTCCTCGTTACGGCTGGTAATCTTTTACTCCTTTTCTTCGCATGGCACATAATGGGTGTCCTTCTCTTCTTTATGCTAAATCACAACTACAAGGAAGCAAAAACCGTAAAGTATGCAAACCTTTCATTTATTACCCATAGACTTGCTGATATACCTCTTCTTATCGCTATAGTCCTTCTGTTTCTCGAGTTCGGAACTTTAAGCATTCCTGAACTTGAAAAAGAGATACTCTCAAATGATGGATACAACTTCACCCTTTGGATAGTTCCTCTTCTTGTTGTAATGTCAGCCATGCTCAAATCCGCCCAGATACCTTTCCACCTGTGGTTGGTGTACAGTATGGAAGGACCTACACCGGTATCCGCCTTAATGCATGCAGGAATAGTTAATGCGGGAGCTTTTCTCGTTAATAGATTAGCCTTTACCTTTACCCACGAAAATTTAGGGCTTCACCTTGCCTTCTTCGTAGGTTCTCTTACCGCAATAATAGGTT
>QNXQ01000137.1 GCA_003978875.1 Aquifex sp.
CCGCGGATTCGAACCCCGGTACTTGTAGCCGGTCAGCACCTCGTAACCGCTGCCGGAGTGCTGGTTGTTGTCGGTGGCCATCGAGCGGACGACGGCCAACTTGTCGGCAATCCGGGCCGTCCGTGGCAACAACTCGCAGAACTGCATGCCGGGCACGTTGGTCTGGATCGGCGAGAACACGCCGCGGATCCCCGAGGGCGCATGGGGCTTGGGATCGAATGTCTCGTGCTGCGGTGGCCCGCCATTGAGATACAGGAAAATAATATTCCTCCCGCAAGAGGACTTGGGTCTTCCGCAACGGCTATAGTGGGAGCTATTGAAGGAACTTTAGCACTTTTCAATAAGAGAATATCTTTGGAAGATAAAATTAAGATAGCTTTTGAATTTGAACCACATCCAGACAATATAATCCCTGCATTAGTAGGAGGCTTTACAGTATGTGCAACAAGTGAAACAGGAGTTCTTTTTAAAAAGTTAAATTTTCCAGAGGAGTTGAAACTTGTATTTGTAATTCCCGACTACGAAGTTCCCACTTCCGAAGCCAGAAGAGTACTACCTGATGCAATAAAATTAAAGGATACGATTTTCAACGTTCAGAGGAGTGCACTTTTTGTCTCAGCACTTCTTACGAAGGATTATGAACTTTTAAGGGAAGCTGTAAAGGACAAAATCCACCAAATTTACAGGGAAAAACTTGTTCCCGGACTGGGTAAAGCAATAGAAGAATCCTATAAGAAGGGGGCCCTAGCTACTTTCTTAAGCGGAGCGGGTCCCACAGTATGTTCAATTGTGTTAGAAAATGAAGAAGATATAGGTAAAACAATTAAGGAAATCGTGGAAAACGCTTCCGGACATAATGCACAGGTAAAGATTTTAAAAGCTACAAATACAGGAGTTAAAGTTTCCTCTTAACCTTTTCTAAGTATTTTTCTTTCAAAATCTTGAAGTTTCCTTCTTCTATAGCTCTTCTCACCTCTTCCATCATCTTTAAGTAAAATCTGAGGTTGTGAATAGTGTTTAAAACATAGGCTGAGATTTCTTCCGCCGTAAAAAGATGTCTCAAATATGCCTTAGAAAAGTTTCTACATGTATAACAATCGCATTCAGGGTCTAGAGTCGAGAAATCCTCCTTCCATTTTGCATGTCTTATATCTATAACTCCCTGCGATGTGTACAACGTTCCCGTTCGCGCATTTCTTGTTGGTACTACACAATCGAACATATCAACACCTCTTTCTATCGCTTCCAATATATCTTCTGGTTTACCTACACCCATCAAGTAGCGCGGTTTATTTTCTGGAAGCAAATCGCAAACTACTTCCGTCATCTCGTACATAATTTCTTTAGGTTCTCCTACGGAAAGACCTCCTATTGAATAACCGAATAGAAATTCATCGAATTGTAGAGTCTTATCGACTGCTTCTTTTCTTAAATCTTTCCAAAAAGCTCCTTGAACTATGCCGAATAAAACCTGATCTTCTCTTTTCTTAGCATTTATACTTTTATCAAGCCATCTTATTGTTCTTTCAAGGGCTTGTTTGGCGTACTCTTTCGTGGTGGGATACTCTACACACTCGTCCAGAGGCATTATAATATCCGAACCAAAAATTTCTTGTATTTCAATTACTTTTTCGGGAGTAAAGAAATGTTTATCTCCTTGTAAGTGGTCCTGAAATTCTACACCTTCTTCGGTTATTTTTACTTTTGCTTTTCTGTTTCCGAATCTTCCCTTAGCGAGGGAAAATACTTGATAACCTCCGCTATCGGTCAAAATGGGTTTATCCCAGGAGATAAATTTATGTAAGCCCCCTGCTTTCTTAATTATCTCAGTTCCCGGTCTTAGGAAAAGATGGTAAGTGTTCCCGAGTATAATTTGGGTTCCGATTTCTTCGAGAAGTTTATGTAGCATAGCTTTTACCGTTCCTTGGGTACCGACGGGCATAAAAACTGGAGTTTCTATTACTCCGTGAGGAGTATAAATTCTCCCTCTTCTGGCTTTTCCATCTTTGGCTATTAAATGGAATTTGAACATAACGAATAATAATAAAAAAGAAAGGAATGAATGGAAAATTTAAAGGAGAGCAGAGGATTACATTCCTAAATCGGAAGCTTGTTCGTCTGTGAATGTATGTCCTTCTTTTGCTTGCTCTTGTTCTTCTATTTTCTTAGCTTGGCATTGTTCCAGAAGTTCTTTTAATCTTACGGGAGCTTCCGTTAAAGGTAAAGCGGAATCGTATATTTCTCCTTTTATACCGCACTCTTTGAAAGCTTCATATAGCATTTTTAATCCTTTTTCCGCTTCGGGACCGTTTCTTCTCACTACAAAAATCCAATTGGGGTCAAGTTTTCCTTCTTTCTTTAGATCTCTGAGGGCATTTGCTACACCTTCACCGAGTGTAACGTCTATTCTCGTATTGTTAGCTGTTCCACCTGCTATAAGGACTGCTCTTATACCGGGTTTTGAGAGAATAATTCGGGTAATCTTGTACATTTTTTCAGCAGGTGGGTTTCCTCCTATATCTGTGAGGTTTGCAGGTTTGAGTCCTAACTCATAGCATGTTTCTATGGTAACGGTAGAACCACCTCCACCGAAAGTCATCATTGCGATATCTCCGTCCAATTCAACGTAAGACCCTGCCTTTCCTCTATGGTCATCTTTATCTATTTCCGCTGCAGCAATTTCTCTTTCCGTAGGAGGTCTCTTTAGAGCTGTTCTCACTCCGTAAACTTTTGCAGGAGGTATAGAAGCGTCATCGTCTATTTTTGTAACAGCATCTAGAGCCATAACGTCTAGCTTTCCACCTCTATCTATTATCGCTAAGGGGTTTATCTCCAGAAGTCTTGCCTCTGCACCCCAGAAAGCTTCCCACATTCTAGCGATTACTTCGGATAATTTTCTTAAAACAGACATGTATTCATGGGGAAATCCAAGTTCAAGGAGATAATTCCTTACCATATGAGGATAAAGACCTTTTAGAGGATTTATTGGCCAAGTTTTAACTTTTTCGGGCGGAACTTCTTCAATATCCATTCCACCCTCTAAGCTGAGGGTAAGAACGGGTGCCCTGTAATCTGTTGAGTACATTATAGAAGCATAAAGTTCCTTTACTATATTTGCTTTTTCCACTACCAGAACACCAACAGGCATTTCACCGTAAACAGGCATCTTAAGGAGTGTTTCTATCTCTTGGAGAGCCTCTTCTGGACTGGAACAGACTTTTACCGCGCCGGCCTTTCCTCTTTTTCCTACTAAAACTTGGGATTTTACAACACACTCACCGAGTTGATTTACAAAATCAACAACTTCATCGGTAACATGTTCAACAAACAAATACTTCGGAGTAGGTATTCCGTACTTCTTAAAAATCTTGTCATAGGCTTCGTACTCGTATAAATCCATACCCTTTCCTCCTGCAGAAGATATTTTAAAACAATATTTTAAAGTATTTTAAGGTTTTATAACTACCCAGATATACAGCTCCTTTGTGTTGGGATTTAACCATTCATCTTCTATAACTGCGTTTTTTATCAAAATATTTCTTACTTCATGTTCTGAATAATAAGAAAACTTCTTTTTGTACAATTCATAGCTTTTCTTATCAATATTTATTTCTTCCCTTTTTATTTCAGACTTTACTATTATTTCTATTTGCTTTGCAAGCTTAGCGATAGCTATTGCTTTTGCCAGTCTTCTTTGTTCAGCTATACCTTTTCCCTTTATAGGTTTAGCTATACCTACAGCACCTAATAAATTTCCGTAATTTGGATTCCAGAACCAAACCGGATATCCGTTTTTTATAGGATATTTCGTTCTTACTGTATATTTTATAGGTTTAAAAGCTTTTAAATTCCTATTAGTCTGAACATGTTTATTCTTTTTTTCTCTCTCTAATCTAAGTTCTTTCGCAGGTTTAGTTGCTTCTTCTTCCAGTTCGATAAAAGCTTTTTCCGCTTTTCTTAAAGTGCTTTCCTTGTCTACTTGCTTAACCTTTTGTCCACACGATACTACAAGTACAAAAAATAGAGGAGATATAACGAGAAATAGTTTTTTCATCTTACCACCTCAATGACAACTTTAGTAGGAGAAAACTCTACCAGCTTAACTTGAGGATTCCTTTCCAGTGCATTTGCAAAATATATACTTTTTTCTAAATAGACGACTCTGAATTTTCCTATACTAACATCATCTACTTTTTCTACCCAAGGTATTCTCTGTATAATTTCTTTTACCCTAAAATTGTCCTGTGTATTTTCCGCATTCTTAACAATTACCGTAATAATTTTCTTTTTAAGAGCTCTATATTTATCTATATCCTCTACGATTTTTTCCGCAATCTCATCGGAAATTATACTTAAGGCGTTATTTATTGCTTGTTCTTTGGTTAGTCCTCTCCCGATAGCTTGTAGAACTTTAGAACTTAATATTCTTATTCTTCCTTCCTCGGGAATAAGGAAGTAGTATATACCTTGAACCTTAATTACCTCAAAGGGAGAAGAGATTCCATAACCTATATCTTGACCCTGTTTTGCTATAGGTATTACATTTATAGTACCGAATATTAAAGCCCCTGAAAGATATTTCGATAAAAGGGCTTTTATTTCAAAAAATCTCTGGTTCTTAATCGCTCTTTCAATATTGTAATGGATGATATCTGGATTTGCGGTAAGGTCGTAAACTTTATACCCATTTTCAATAAGGATGTCTATAATTCTCGAAGAAATAGGGTTTATATCCGAGCCGTTTACAATAAATAAAACGGAAAATTTAGTATCTTGAAAAATAATAGAGATAGCTTTTTCCGCTTCTTTTGGATATACACAACCTTTTACTTTTACATACACCGTATCACCTAATAGCTTATTTTCCAAAATTTTTACATCCTTTATAAATCCTCCTACTTCATTTTTTATTACTTCATCCAGCAGTTTGAAATTTGATATAACGGTTTTTACACTGGTATATATACCCAAAGCTTTTTCTACTGCATTCCACTTAGCCCTCGCAAGAGCTTCAGCTTTAGCACTTGCTATGTCTCCGTTCAATACGCTTGCTTCGCCTTCTCCTATACTATCTATACATTTTCCATAAGCATAAAAAAAGAAAAATATGTAGAAAATTAAAAGAAAAAGCACTCTTTTCATGGTTTCATCCTCGTTTAGAACAATTTCTTTACAAATCCCTGCCCTTCAAGAGGCTTTCTTTCTACGAGCTGACCAAGTTTTACTAACTTTATATCTGATGAATTTTCTGCCTTTACTATTGTCCACGCTTTATCTCTTTGTACTTGCGAGGATACCACAAGTTTGATAGGAAGTTTTACCATATCACATTTTTTATTTCCCGTAAGAGGATCTTCCACTTCTTGAAATTCTATCACGTAGAATTCCTGACCAGGTTTGACACCTTGAGATGAACCAACATTTATAAGTGCTATACGGGATTTTCCATCTGGAGATGTTCTTAGTTGAATTATATATCCACGAAGGGTAAACAATTTAGAAATTTCCGGTCTTATGTCTTCAAGAGCTTCTTTAGAAGCCTTTTTAATACCTCCTATAATAGCGTCGTAGGACAAGGTAGGAGCTTTCCCTATAACTTCTCTTCCTGAGACCTGCTTTGCTAATATAATTTCACCCGTCTGTGCATCTATAATCTTGACTGTAAGATCTACACTTATATTCCAACCTTCTTGCGTAGAAGATGCGAATGCTAGGGCTGTTCCAAGCAGACCTAAACGCTCAGAAAAATCTCTTTTAACACTTTCTCCGATATCTACCCATTTCAAATTGACATTATTTACAGATCCTGTAATTATGTACCTTACACCGGATAACTTACCTATTTGTACAGCAGTTGAAGGGTCTATTAACCCCGACATTTGAAGTTTATGTTCTTGAAGAACTTTTTGAAGGTCTCTTCTGGTATATATTTTTAAGTTTCCTATATTTGAAATTTCCGCTATTAATGTTTCTGCAACACTTTCACCAAGTTTTGAATTTACTTCTCTCGATACAGCTTCTATATTTACCTGCCTTTCCCCTTGTGCTACTCCACCTACAACAAAACCTCCAGGACCCACAACACCTCCTACTGCAGCTCCATGTTTGTATTTTGAGGAACCTTGCGCTTGAACCACTTTAGCAAAATCAAAAGTAGTATTATTTGCAAAATCGATTACCGCAACTGAAGGTATAGCGGTATTATAAGCAGGTTTACAAACTTCTGGGATTTTAACAACTTTTTTATCTTGTGGAGTAATTTTGTAAGCCATTGGATTAACTTTTGCAACTTGGGTACAAGAAGCAATTATCAGAGGAAAACCCAAAAGGATGGCAGCATTGGCCTTCTTCATATACTCCCCCCCTTTTATTCGTATTCAAATGTTTTGTATAAACTTATTCTCTTCACTACTTTTTTGAGATATATTTTAGTTTCATTGTAAGGTAATTTCCTTAAAAGTGTTCTATAAACTTCATCATGAGTCATGGTATTGATAATTCTTATAGCTTTCCTTAAATTCCTCGTACCTGTAAACGCACGAGCGACATTTCCGGGACCAGTGTTATAAGCTGCGATAGTACAGTAAAGCCTGCTTAGAGGGTCTTTTACGTCTTTAAAGTATACATAATAGAGTAGGTAAAGGTATGCACTACCTACAGTTATATTGTTTTCCGCATTATACAAGTAAGAGGGAGATAAAATAACAGGTTTTCCGAAAAGGATTTTAGAAGCATCCACTCCTGCAGTTGTAGGTACTATCTGCATAAGTCCGTATGCAGGTATTGGTGAAGTTGCAAGAGGATTGAAGAAACTTTCAGTATGTATAATTGCAAATATTAAGGATTCTCTAAGCTTTCTTTTTTTGGCCTCTCTTTCAACATATGGTTCGTATTTTTTAGCCATTATATAGAGTTTTTTTGAAATTTTAACTTTAAATCCGTACGATATTTTACCATTTCTTAGCTTTCTTTTATAAAATTCACCTTTTTTTAACAGATTGTTTATAGCTTCTTTAAGTTCTTCTTTAGAATATTTTTCTCTTCCAAGTATAACCGGAGCTAAAATTTTTTCTTCAGGTATTTTACTCTTTTTAACATTTTTAAAGTTTTTAAGTCTGTTTTCTATATTTCTCAGAGGTTTTTGTTTCATGAAGGCTGTTTTTTTATCCTCTTCTATGAAACTCTTTATATACTCTTCAAATTCTTTCTCCGATAAGGGAACCAAAGACTCTATCCTAAGTTCTCCAGTTTCAAAGTTGAAGACTTTCTTTAATTTATAATCCTCGGAGTATTCAACCCAAGTTTTTTTATCCGTAGCTTCATACTCTCCCCAAGACTTTACTATATCTCTTTTATATTTTTCGAACTCTTCTCTAACAATTTTTTTGTATTCTTCAAATTCACGTAGGACGTTTTCTCTATAGTTTTGATATTCTTCAATAAACTCTTTTTTGAAAACTTCAAATTCACTTATGCCAAAACAAAGACCTACAAAAAAGAGCAGAAAAAAGCTCTTCATTTTATTCCTCACAAATTAAGACGTAAAAGTCACTTCCACACCACTTTGCTTCCTTTATTACTCCCGAAACACCAATGTCCTTAATTTCAAGTTTTATTCCTTTCCTTCCTAAGGATTGAGCAGAATTTTGTGTCCAAATCTGTTCAACCAAAGTTTCAGAATCTACCCTCACATTCTTTTGAGCAGCTATCTTCTCTATAGCTCTTGCTATGGCGAGAGCTTCCTGAGCAGATTTGCCTTTTATATGTACAGTTGCATACCCTGCTCCGCATAGCTTTTTGTTATCTACTTTATAGTTTACATACCACTCTGGTGGACATTTATCCGTCTTTGAAGAACAGGAGAACAGCATAAGGGCAAGGAGAAGAAAACTTATAAACATTACTGCCCACCCTTGAATTCCTTTTCAATTTCCTTATCTAATTCTTCCTGTGCTTTTTTAGCTTGGAACATTTGCCATAAAGCTTGTTCATTTTTGAAGGAAGATAACATAGCTTGTTTAATTCTCTGCTTCACAAAATCCGGGTCTACAGCAACTAATACATAAACCTCATCACAGGGAGAAATCCACTTTCTAACAGTTCTGGCTCCAGTTAAAGTTGCATACGAAACCTGTTTAGAAACATTTGTAACTACTCTATCCACAGTTTCTGTATCCCCTGCACCAACTGATTGTACAAATCTCTTTGTCATGTTTTTGACTTTCACAACTATCATCCTGGCAAGCTTATCCCTCGCTACACTTTCCGCTTCTTCCCAAGCAAATTGAATCCCTGCTTTTCCTATTTTTGCTGAACCAACAGCTGAAAGGATAGCTCCTTCAACGTTTTCATTGAGAACCCATTCAGGAGCACCAGCTAAGCATTTTGCGTATGAGCTCTGTGAGGATACTACAATCTCTTTTTTAGCACTATCCCCTTTTCCAGCACAACTGGTTAACAAAATTGTAGTACTTAGTATGGTTAGGTAAATTCTTTTCATATTCCCCTCCTTTATTTTGCCTCCTAAGGATTAATAATATTATTCTAATTTGTGAATTATAATGTAAAATTCTGGAAAATGACAGTTCAAGATATCTACTCTGAGATACTGGAAAACAGGTATATCTCTGGCAAGTTGTATAAACTTGTGCTTAGAGTTTCCAGCGATATCATAAGAAGAATAGAACCCGGGCACTTTGCAATGATAAAACCTTTTGAAAATTATGACCCTTTAGGTAGAAGGGCCTTTGCCGTAGCAGATGTAGAAGAGAATAAGTTGATTTTTTACTATGAAGTATTTGGTAGGGGAACAAATCTCCTTACTAAAAGAAAGGTGGGAGAAAAACTCAGGGTATTACTTCCCTTAGGAAGAAGACTTTTTAGTTATGAGGGAGAAAAGCACCTGCTCCTGGGGGGCGGTGTAGGATTGGCGGGTCTTACACTTTTGGCAAAAAAACTACGCAATATGGGAAAGGAAGTTTTTATAGCCTACGGTGCAAGAAATAAAGAGTATCTGGGTATGGTTGAATGGCTCGAAAAGGAAACATTCCCTTACGAGTTGTTTACAGACGATGGGAGTGTTGGAAGGAAAGGATATGTTACCGATATACTTAAGGAGCTCGGTACTGACTGGGTAGTGCATGCTTGTGGTCCAAAACCAATGCTTAAGACCATTAAAAGAATGAAAACTGGGCATAAGGTTTACTTTTCTTTAGAAGAAAGAATGGCTTGTGGATGGGGAGTTTGTCTCGGGTGTGTTGTAAAAACTGCAGGAGGAAAGTTTAAGAGAGTTTGTATAGAAGGACCTGTAATGCCAATGGAGGAGGTAGTTATTTGACCCTAAAGAAATTTGTAATTCCAGCTATTGATATAATTGAGGGAAAAGCTGTAAGGCTTTACAAAGGTGATTTTTCTAAAATTAAAGTCTATTCGGAAAAGCCGGAGGAACTGGCAAAGAAATTTTCCGGCTTGGGATTTAAGAGATTACATGTAATAGATTTGGAAGGTGCAGAAGGAGGTAAACCTAAAAACCTTTCTACTATTTTAAAAATTCGGGAAAATTTTTCGGGAGAAATTCAAGTGGGTGGAGGTATAAGAGATTACGAGACTGCTAAAACTCTATTAGACAAAGGTATAAATTATATAGTTATAGGAACGTTAGCCTATAGAAATCCAAAGGATTTTGAGAAGATTCTTTCAGATTTCCCGAATAAAGTAATCCTTGCTATAGATACAAAGGGTGGAAAAGTTGCTATAGGGGGTTGGAAGGAAACAACAGCCTTAACTCCGGAAGAATTTGCAAAGAGGTATGCAGGATTTCCTATTTGGGGTTACCTATACACTGTAATAGAAAGGGATGGTAGCCTTGAAGGTGTAGATATAACACCCTATAAGCTTATAAGGCAATTTATTAAAAAACCTGTCTTAGCTTCAGGAGGAGTATCTTCCATAGAAGATATTAAAAAACTATACGGTATCGTTGAAGGGGTTGTTGTAGGAAAAGCAATCTATGAAGGAAAAATTAGTTTAGAAGAACTATGAACGAGTGGAAGGCAATCCTTTTAGGAATAATTGAAGGATTAACAGAGTTTCTCCCTGTGTCCTCTACAGGCCATCTTATCCTTGCAGCTCATATTCTAAATATCCCTCATACGGACTTTGTTAAGAGTTTCGAAATCTCTATACAGCTCGGTTCAATCTTAGCTATAGTATTCTTATACTTTGAACGACTTATTAAAGACTTTGAAACGTGGAAAAGGATTGTAGTAGCTTTTATTCCTACAGGCATCATAGGTTTTGCTCTTTATAAAATTATCAAGGGTTTTCTAATAGGTAACGACTTTGTTGTAGTGGTATCTTTGATTCTCGGTGGTATTGTCCTAATATTTGCGGATAGATACTGTGAGAGGTTGTGTTCTATCAGGGACATAAAAGAACTTTCCTTAAAGAGAGCTTTCATCATAGGCGTTTTTCAAAGTATTGCTGTCATTCCCGGAGTATCTCGTTCAGGCTCTACAATAGTTGGCGGAATGCTCATGGGACTCAGCAGGGAAAAAGCTGCAGAATTTTCATTCTTGTTGGCAGTTCCCACTATGATTGCAGCTACGGGGTATGATTTGGTAAAAACAGGTGGACAGTTCACAGGCAGTGATTGGAGTATATTGGGTATGGGCTTTGTATCTTCCTTTATTACAGCTTTAATAGTGGTTAAACTTTTCCTTTCTTACGTTAAAAAACACGGTCTTTGGATATTCGGTGTTTACAGAATAATCGTCGGATTAGTTTATGCAGGTTTCTTCCTTCTTTGAAGTATCCTATTAAGAATATACATAAGGTAAATGGTCGTTGCGACAACTCCTACCATCCCTATTATGAACAGGTAAGATCTAAATCCTTCTGGTAGGGCTATTTCTCCTTTTGCTATTCTCAAAGCATTTAGAAGCTCAAGATAATCGTAATTCACTCCATATAAATAACTTTTTATCTGCAGATTAGGAGAAAGAAGCACTATAAGATTCGGGTGTATGTAATCATTTCCCGCGGTCATAAATCTGAAATCTATAGCATCAAGTAGCCTAAAGAGGTCTTTCTTTGTTTTTGCCATAACCACTTTCCAACCTTTTCCATCGATTTTATATTCCCTTTGAAACTTTTTAATGTTCTCTAAAGAATCCTTTGGGTCGAAGGTCAACGTCAATACCCAGAAATCCTTACCCGGGATTCCTACCTTTGGAATTACTTTTATTAAGCTTTTTGTTATCAACGGACAGGCTGCCCTGCATGTTGTATATATAGGACTGATAATTATCGGTTTTCCCTTCAGGTCCTCCAATTTAAATTCATTACTGTATGAATCCACAAGAGTTATATCTCCGGGAACATAAGTTCCCAGTGTTTTGGCTTCATTGGGAGGAATTCCTGTACTACCTGTTTGAGCAAATAAAAAATTAATAAAAAAAAGAAAAGGAAGAAGGAATATCACCTTTGAGCGACCTCCTTCTCAGCTTTTGATAATTCTTTTTCCTGTGTATTTTTCTCAGAACCTTGGAGCTGTTTGAGAGGCATCGGGTACTTTTCAATGTAAGCGGGTGATTTGAAAAATACACCTCTTACGGATGCGTCATAAAGTGGTGGTATGTAGGAGAGTACTGCAAGAATAATTGTTGCTACAGTCCAGGTTTTTAGGTTGTTAAGCATAGGTGCGGGAGCATCATGATATGCTTCTGCAAATGGAAACTCTACAACACTTTCTCTAACCTTTGGAGCAAATAGGGTAGCCATTAGGGATATGAAGAAGAATAGGAATCCTATTCCGAGTAATACTCCTCCTACAACGGAAAGTTGTGCGTATCCCACCCATTCGGGTCTGTAGAGAGGAGAATCCGGATTGAGATAGGTAAGTCCTGTATTCGTTCTTCTCGGGAATCCGGTAATAACTCCACCAACCATCATAGCGTAGGAGAACATAAACATTCCTTGCATCCAGAAGTAAGGTGCCAGAACTGCCAGTCCTTTAAATTTAACTTCTGTTCCTCTTAGTTTGGAAACCATGTAAAGTGCCATAGCGAAGAATACTAATAGAACCAAACCACCTACTGTTGTGTGGAAGTGGCCGGGAACGTATGCCGTGTTGTGGACTACGAGATTAACGTTATAGGAAGCGTTAACTATTCCCGTAATTCCGCCGAAGAAGAATAGAACTAATCCCGCAAAGAAATAAGAGAACATCCATTTATTTCCTTCAAGTCTCATGTAAGGTAGGAATGTCCACCAGTAGAATTTTGAGTTCTTAAGTTCGGGATGTTCTGCTTTTACCGAATATTCAAGAGATGCTGCAACGGTAAATGCGGTTATCATACTCGGTAGTGCAACACCGAAAGTAAACAGTGCGTGTATAAGTTTCCAGGTATTGGTAATTCCAGGGTCAGTAAATTGGTGGTGAAGTCCTACAGGCAATGAGAATATTAAGAAGAGTATGAACGCTAATCTTGCTGCAGGATCGGAGTAAAGTTTTCCTTTTTCTGAAACAATCTTAGGAAGAATTGTATAGAGTGCTACGTATGCGGGAAGTAGCCAGAAGTAAACTACCGGGTGTCCGAAGAACCAGAATAGTGTTCTTGCAAGAAGAGGATTTATTTCATCTACAAGTCCGAGAGATAGAGGTAAGAGTTGGAAAAGTATTTCTACAGCTACGGGAACTATCATTATGGTCCAGAGGATGAAGTTCACAAATGTTCCGAAGACTGCTAAGGGTAATTTTTGGTCTGGATTTTCCCTCTTCCATTCTATCGCACTGGGTATCCAGTCAAAGAAGAAAGGTACCAGTGAACCTAATACGAGGAGTACTGCACCCAAGTAGAAAGTCCAGTGAGCTATTAATGGAGGATAGAATGTATATAACACAGTTGCTCTTCCTGTAAACATAGCCCACGCTGCCATCATGGTTCCTATAACCATCATTCCGAGGGCTATCCATTGAACTTTTTCCCTGAGAGGTTTCTTTAGAGCATACATTACGATAGCGTTAGAAAAACCGACTATGAATATAGTTGTAAAAACTATTACGTTGATGACTCCGTGGAGCGTAAGACCTTGGTAGTAGTCAATTCCAAGGAAGCTTTCCGCTTTAATAACACCAGCCCTGTAAAGAACTTGCATTACACCGTGGTAAATACCGAATACTAAAAGCAACGTAGGGAAAACTATTTCAGTTAGGATTATAAATTTAATAGCATTGCTTACCTGCATGATTCAACCTCCTTTTATTCAACAATGATTTTTCCTTGCATAGCGTGGTGACCTACACCGCAAAATTCGTGGCAAACAACGTGATAAACTCCGGGTTTTTCAAACTTGACCCTCATATAACCGACAGTGCCGGGAATGGCCATTATGTTAAAATCTGTTCCTTGAATATGTACTCCATGTACTACATCCTTGGAGGTTACAAAAATATCCACAGTGGATCCTGCGGGAATTTTTATTTCTGTGGCACCTTTGTTAAAATCAAAGAACCACATCCTCGCCAGAATATGTAGTTCATACCTCTTTTCTCCATGTTTTATAAGTTTTCCTTCTTGAAAGGGTTCCACATCTGTAACGCAGGTTGGAATGTCAATTTTTAAACCCTTTGCAGCGTAAACAATAAGGCTGAAGAAAACAAGTAATAGAATAATTGCAAAGGTTAATCCAGTTTTTTCAGCCCTATCCATGTCTCCTCACCCCCTTTCGAGAAGAACTCCGTAAACCATAAACCAAAGTAAAGCGTAAAAGGCAATCATAAATAGGAAAAAGTAAATTGCTCCTGAAGGGAAAAACTCTTCATGTTTTTCATTCATTTTTCACACCTCCTAAAAAAA